>NZ_DBFNWJ010000021.1:0-16363 GCF_048426865.1 Candidatus Allofournierella merdipullorum | reverse complement strand
ACACACTAACACGGGGGGGGGGGGCCCGGGCGGCCACCCCCGGCCCCCTCCCCCTTTTCCTGTGAAGCGCAGGGGCGTTCACCCGCGGGAATATTTCAGCCGGGTGGCGGCTCCGCCCCGCAGGTGCCGCTCGGCCTTGTTGGCCCCCAGCACCTGCTGCACCTGGCGGTACAGCTGCGGGTTCAGCCGCTTGAGCCGGCAGGTCACATCCTTGTGCACCGTGGACTTGCTGACGCCGAAAGCGCCGGCGGCGCTGCGCACGGTGGCACGGTGTTCGGTGATGTACAGCGCCAGCTGCAAGGCGCGCTCGTCGATGTTCCCTTTCACACAGCGTCACTCCCCGTGATGAGTTCTCACGCAGAATGTATATGCGCCGGCCGGGCGGGATATGAAGAGGCCGGGCCGGCCCTCTTCCGGGAGAGAGAAGGAGCGCGAAAGGAGGTCACAGCGTTCCGGTCACAAGTTTGCCGTTGTGGATGATGGTGAGGTCAGCCTTGTTTTGCAGCAGGGCAATATTGGCAAGCACGTCGCCCTTTACCACCAGCACGTCGGCGGTCTTGCCCGCGGCCAGCACGCCGATGTCCGGCTGGCGCAGGGCCTGAGCCGCCATGCTGGTAGCGGTCTTGATGGCTTCCATGGGGCTCATGCAGAGCTTGGTATACATCTCCAGCTCCTCGGCACCGTCGCCGTGGCAGTTGAAGGGGGTGCCGGTGTCGGTGCCGCAGACGATCTTCACGCCTGCTTTGTAGGCCTTTTCCAGCCCTGCGTAGTGGGCGGTGGCAAAGTAGTGGATCTTCTCCAGCACATAGTCGGGCACGCCGCCCTCCGGGCCGTATTTGATGGTGCGGAAGGCGCACAGGGTGGGAACCAGATAGTGGTCGCCCTTCAGCAGCAGCTCGATGCCCTCATCGTCCAGAAAGCTGCCGTGCTCGATGGTGCGCACACCGGCCCGCAGGGCGCGTTTGATGCCATCGGCGCCGATGGCATGGGCGGCGGTGAGGGCGTTTCGATTGGCGGCCTCTTCCACAGCGACCCGCATCTCCTCTTCGGTGAGCTGGGACACAGTGCCCGGCCCGGGAGAGTTGCCGCCGCCGGTGGCCATCAGTTTGATGTTGTCGGCCCCGTTTTTCAGCCGGTCGCGGGCGGCGCGGCGCACTTCGTCCACGCCGTCGCAGGTCTCGCCGATGGAGTCAAGCTCCACGTCCCCGGGCACGAAATCGCCGTGGCCGCCGGTGATGGAGATGGCCTTGCCGCTGGTGAGCAGCCGCGGGCCCTCGATCATCCCCTCGTTGATGGCCCGTTTCACGGCGTAGTCCGCCGAAGCCTTGTCGCCCATGCTGCGCACGGTGGTGAAACCGGCATAGAGCAGCTTCTTGGCGCAGTCGGCCGCCTTGAGGGCGGTGTAGGTGGCGCTGTCCATCAAAAAGTCCATCACGCTGGAGGGCTTGCCGTACATGGTCAGGTGTACGTGAGCGTCGATGAGGCCGGGCATGATGGTCTGGCCCCGGACGTCCTGCACCTGCGCGCCGGGATATTGAGCCGCCGCTTCGGGGCAGAAGGGACCGGCGTAGAGAATTTCCTTGCCTTCATAGATCAGCATGCCGTCGGCCACAGGCTCCTTTGCCAGACCGTCGACGAGCATGCCGTGCTGCAGAATGGTCGCCATGTTTCATTCACCTCGTTTTCAAAGCACCGGCAGGAACACGTCTCTGCCGTTTTTGTTGCTGTAAACCAGCTGACCGCCCTTGAACACCATCTTCACCCGGCGGAAGGCTTCCAGGTCGGCCTCCGGATCGCCTTCGATGAGAGTCAGGTCGGCCCATTTGCCCGGCTCGATGGTGCCGGTGCGGTCTGCCACGCCAAAGGCCTCGGCGGGGGTGCGGGTGGCGGAGACGATCACGTCCTTCACGCTCATGCCCAGCTCGTGCATCTTGATGAACTCGCTGGCCATGTCATCCTGGTAATTGAAGGGAGTGCCCGCGTCGGTGCCCGCGATCACTTTCACGCCCGCTTTGTAGGCGGCGGTGAAGCCGTCGAAGTGGGTGATGGCCTGGATCTTGCACTTTTCCACCACATAAGGCGGGATGCCGGAGGCCTCGCCCTTTTCGATGACATACCACAGTGCCATCAGAGTGGGGCAGAAGTAGGTGCCCTGCTTGAGCATCAGTTCGATCTGCTCGTCGTCCAGGGTCACGCCGTGCTCGATGCTGTCCACCCCGGCCCGCAGGCAGTTCATCACGCCCTCCTTGCCCTGGGCGTGGGCCGCCGTATGAATGCCCGCGTGATGCGCTTCCTCTACGATAGCACGGATCTCCTCATAACTCAACTGGGGCACGCCGGCCTTCATCCCCTTGGACTGGCCGCCGCCGGTGGCCATGATCTTGAGCAGGTCGGCACCGCGCTTGATCTGGGCGCGGGCGGCTTTGCGGGCCTCGTCGGCGCCGTCCACCTCGATGCCGAAATAGTAGCCGTGGCCGCCGGTCATGCAGAGTACCCGGCCGCTGGCGTAGACCCGCGGCCCCAGCAGTTTGCCGGCGTTGATGGCGCCCCGCAGCTTGATGGACACGTCGAAATTGGTGCCCATGTCCCGCACGGCCACAAGGCCGCTTTTCAAACAGCGCAGGCTGTTGCGGGCGGCACTGGCCATCACGGCGGCCTCGGTGTCGTCCCGCATCACCTGGGCCTGCATGTTGGGCAGGCCGTCCACGGCGATGTGGGTATGGCCCTGCACCCAGCCGGGGGTGCAGGTCAGACCTTTGCCGTCGATCACGGTTTCGGCCTGGGCGTCTTTCAGACCGCTGCCTGCGGCCACGATGCCGTTTTCATCGAACAGAACACTGGCGGATTCCAGCCGTCCGCCCTTGCCGTCGTATAAAATGAGATCGTCTATCCTTGTGCGCATAAGGCACCTCCTTTTTTGCGGTGGATAATTCGTTTCTTGAAAAAAAGGCACCCTCTGAATGCCCAAAGGGTGCCTTTTCGTGAGATCGGTGGTCGGGGCAGCCGTCAGCCGAGGAATACGGCGCTGCCGGGGCCAAGGGGAATGCCGAGGGTGATCCAGATGATCACAAAGGCGGTCCACATCACAAAGAATGCCAGCGAGTAAGGCAGCAGGCAACTCATCAGGCTGCCGATGCCGGCCTTCTTGTCATACTTCTCCGCCAGGCCCACCAGCATGGCGAAGTAGGCGAACATCGGGGTGATGGGGTTGGTGATGGAGTCGCCGATGCGGTAGAGCACCTGGGTGAAGGAGGGGTCGTAGCCCAGCAGCATGAACATGGGCACGAACACCGGGGCCAGGAATGCCCACTTGGCGCTGGCGGAAGCCACCAGCAGGTTGATGAGAGCGCACAGCAGGATGAACAGGATCATCAGGGGGATGCCGGTCAGACCGATGTTGCTCAGGAAGTTTGCGCCGGAGATGGCGATGTAGGTGCCGATGTTGCTCTTGTTGAAGTAGGCGATCATCTGGGCGGCCACGATGCAGAAGGTCACATAGCCGGACATGCTGCTCACGGCGGCGATGAGGGCTTTCACAAGGTCCTTGTCGTTCTTGAACTTGCCGGTGGCAAAGCCGTAGGCCACAGAGGGAACAAAGAACACCAGCATGATGATGGGCACGATGCCGGAAATCAGGCCGCCGGAGTAGCCCAGCAGGTCGCCGGTCTCGTCGCGCATGGGGGAGTCGGCGGGAATGCACATGGCCAGCAGCACGGCCACCAGCACCAGGAAGGCGATGCCGGCAACGCGCAGGCCCTTGCGCTCTTCCGGGGTGATCTCGGTGGTGTGCTGCTCCATGTCGCCGTGATAAGCGCCCACGCGGGACTCAACGAAAAACTTGTTGACGAAGGTGCCCACGATGGCCAGGACCACGGCGGAGGCGGCCATGAAGTACCAGTTGCACATGATGTTTGCCTGGTAATTCGGGTCGATGAACTGGGCTGCCGGGCCGGTGTAGCCGATGAGCAGCGCATCGGTGGAACCCACCATGAAGTTGGCGGAGAATCCGCCTGCTACACCCGCGTAGCACAGCGCCATGCCGGCGATGGGGTTTTTGCCGATGGACATGAACACCAGAGCACCGATCATGGGCATGATCAAAAAGCCCGCGTCACCCGCGATGTTGGAGTTGACGCTGATGATGAGCAGCAGCGGCACGATGAGCGCCTTGGGCGCTTTCATCACCGACACGCGCATCAGCGCGGAGGCAAGGCCTGTGGATTCGAACAGGCCCACGCCCAGAACGACCACCAGGCCGAGAATCAGGGTGGGGAAGTTGGCGATGTTGTTTGTGAAGCTGGAGAGCATCCACACAAAGTTCTCAAAGGTAGCAAGGCTGGTGATGGTGATGTTTTCGTTGGTGGCGGGGTTCATCACGGTGGCTCCGTTGAAGATGGCGGAGCATACTACGATGATGACACAGATGCAGACGAACAGGGTCACGGGGTCGCACATTTTGTTGCCGACGCGTTCCACGCCGTCGAGGAAGCGGTTCATCAAACCCTCTTTTTTGGGCTTCGCGGTGTCGACCTGATTGCTCATTGATTTCCCTCCCAAAAGCGATTTTTTTACAGCGCAGAGGCGGCCCGAGGGGGTCCATCGGCCTTTTTATTTGAGCCGCTGTCGGGTGCGGCGGAGCGGACCGGCGGTCCGGGAACAAAGGGGGTGGACAGGGTGCAGGCCGCAGCAAAACAATGCCTTTCTGCATTACGGGCGAAAGACGTTGCGCTCTGCAAAAGTGATTTCTTTTCGGGTACCCTTGTGAGTATCATCTTACAGGAAAACTCGAAAAAAATATGCAAATCGTTATACATTTTTTGCCGAACGGACAAAAATTATTGTGAAAGATGCGGTCGTGAAATCAAATGCACCAAAAGTGAAAAAACGCGGACCAACCCGAAAAGGGGCGGTCCGCGCCGCGTGCGCGCTGGCGTCGGTCAGCCGCGGAAAAGCATGTTCACATGGGGTACGCCGGCAATGGTATATTCTTCGGAAATGCGTTCAAAACCCAGACGGCGGTAAAAATCTTCCAGATAGGCCATGGCGGAGATCTCCACCACAGGGTCGCCGGAATCCTGCGCAAGCCTGTGGCAGGCCCGGCGAACCAGTTCGGCCCCAAGGCCTTTGCCCCTGGCGGCGTCTTTCACCGAGAGCCGCCCGAAGCTGTTGTGGTCGTGGCCGTCGTAGTGCAGCGCGGCGGGCAGCAGCCGCACATACCCCACCAACGCCCCGGTCTCGTCCCGGGCCAGCAGGTGGGTGGCTTTCTGGTCAAAGCCGTCCAGGTCGCGGTAGATGTTGCCCTGACCCAGTACGAACACCTCCATGCGGTGGGCGATGATCTCATACAAGGTCGCGGCGTCCAGTTGGCCAAAGGTGTAAAATGAAAAATCCATCATTGTCCCTCCTGTTTGTGCATTGGCGGGCGTGTCGCTTCACAGATACCGCGGCGGATGTACGGCATAGGCCAGCAGATTTGCAGCGGAAAGAGTGTCGAACACGGGCACGCCCAGCGCCTCGGCCAGGTCCGCCGAGTAGGTGGCCAGATTGCTGCACTCAAAGATGACTGCCCGCAGGTCAGGGGTCTTCGCCCGCAGCTTTTCGCCTGCGGCCAGCACGTCGCCGCGCATGCGGTCCACGTCCAGCGCAAGGCCACCCCGAATGACGATCTCATCAAAATGGGCTTCGTCCTGCATGCCCTGGATGGAAAGACGGATGTCCTCCGTCCAGCCGGAGGCCCGCAGATGGGTCTCCTTCAGCAGGCCGGAGTGGCCGGTGATGACGCCGATGCTGCCGCTGCGGCCGATGAGCTGCCAGATCATCGGGATCTGGCACAGGGAGGACCCGGCGAAGGGGATGCCCAGTTCAGCGCCCAGGCAGTCCTGATAAAGGCTCATCATGCCGCAGTCGCCCACGATGGCCTTGATGCCTGCCTTCACCAGATTCTGCCCGGCGGTCAGCAGGTTCGCCTTGATGACGGGCCCGCCTTCCACCAAGTCGGCAAAGCCGCCCTGCACGACTTCATAGCGCACGGGGTAGGAAAAACTCGCGGCGTTGCCCGCATCGCCAGGGGCGCGGGGCGTCACCGTGGAGAAGACCAGAACGCCCACGTCCTGGCCATAGAAGGGATAGCCTGTGGCAAACATATTCAGTGCTCCTTTCGGGATGTGCCGGGCGCGCGGCCCCAGCCGGTGAGGATACTGAAAAGCATCACCAAGGCCAGCGCCCAGCCGTAATAATTGCAAAGGACCATCTGCCCGATTGAAAAATCCACCGGCGCGCCGGACCTGCCGGCCAGCATGTAAGTGAGCAGCGGTGCGAAAGCATAGGGGATGAGCCCCAGCGCAGCGCAGGAGAGTCCGCTCATCAAAACAGCGCTGCGCGCTGGGGAAAGACCGCACTGCTCCACCAACAGCTTTTTGGCAACAGGGCCCTCCAGCATGATGGTCACGCTGCTGGCCACGGTGAGCAGGCAAAGCGCAACGTTAAGCACTGCTGCTGCAAGCTCACAGGTCCTGTCGCTTCGGATGGCTCGGGAGCAGGCGTTCACGAGCCGGCGGAAAAAGCCGCCCTTGTCCAGAAGATTCACCAGCCCCATCAGCAGCAGGGCAAAAACGGCAATGTCCAGGAGACTCTGCACGCCTTCCACCAGAACGCCGCCCACGGTGAACGAGGAGGCATCCACCACCAGCAGGCGCTCAAAGGGCAGCAGGCCGGCGGCCAGCCCCAGGGCGATGCCTGCGGCGGCAGCGCTCACCAGCGCCACGATCAGGTGCACGCCGCGGCACATCAGCGCCATGAGCAGAACAGGCACTGCCAGCATGAGCAGCCCCCGGGGCGAAGCGCTTCCCTTGTCGACGGGCGTTCCGCCGCTGTGGGCTGCACCGGCAAAGACGAAGAAGCACACGGCTGCGATGGCGGCCGCTGCAAGAACATAGCGAAGGCGGGCACGCACCACTGCGCCCACGTCTACGCCTTGGGTGTAGGCAGCGGCAATGGTGGTGTCCGACATGGGGGCAGCCGAGTCGCCCAGGCATGCTGCGCTGATGATAGCCCCTGCCATCGCCGGCCCGTCCGCGCCCAGGGCCACCCCCACCGGGTAGAGGATGGGGGCGAGGGCGATCACGGTGCCCAGCGCCGTGCCGGTGGCAAGAGAGAGAAAACTCCCGCACAGAAATGCGATCAGCGGGAAGACCCGCCCGCCCAGGCCGGTGCTGATACAAAGCCAGGTGAGGCCTTCGACGAGGCCGGTCTCCTTCATCAGCTGGGCCACGATGCCCGCTAAAAACCAGGCCAACAGCATGGTGGCGACCATCTCAGAGGCCATGCCCTGGATCAGAAGATCGGCGCAGTGGGTCGGGTCTTTTGCCAGGGCCAGCGCTGTGGCCACCGCAGCCAGCGCAGGCACCCAGAAGGCCGCGGGCATGGCTTTGCCCGCCGCTGCCAGCAAAAGCATCCCCGACAGCAGAACAGCGAAGGGGAGCAGCAGGCCGAAGGTCCCGTACCGGAATCGCAGCGGCGCTGCGGCGTTGGGCTCGGTGGGCATAAAAACCTCCTTGAAAAAGCGCAGATGCTCCGGGGCAAAACGCCCCGAAGCATCTGCGGTTTGGCTATTCAGGGCCGGTTGGTGAAAGCAGGGGTTCAGCCCTTGTAATCAGGCTCACGGCCGATCTCTTTGATGAGGTCCTTCATGCCCTCGATCATGGTGTCGATGTCTTTCTTGTTGTTGAAGTACTGGCAGGAGATGCGGAAGCCGCCCACATAGTCGGTGAAGCGCTGGGCGATGAAGATTTTGCGGGCGTGCAGCTTCTTGAGGATCATGCGGTCGGTGTCCAGATCGTCATACAGGCGGGCGATGACGATGCCGCCGAAGTGGCCGGGGTCACGATGGGTGATCAGGGTGCCGCCGATCTCTTCGATGCGGTCCATGCAGTAGGTGGCCAGCTCGCGCACATGGGCTTCGATGTTCTCGATGCCGATTTCGTTCACCAGGCCCAGGCTCTCGCCCAGAGCCACGGCGCCGGGGTAGTTGGAGGTGCCACCGATCTCAAAGCGCCGGGCGGTCAGGGGGAAGGTCCAGTCGTTGACGGAAGGCGCGGCGGGATTCTCCCAGTAGGCGCCCCAGCCGCCCTCGGGGACGGTGGTGTTCAGGTAGCCTGCGTAGCTCTGCTTCAGCTTGGGCAGGGTCTCTTTGTTGATGTACAGCACGCCGGTGCCGTAGGGGGAGTTCAGCCACTTGTGGCCGCCGGCGGTGAGGATGTCGATGTGGCAGGCCTTGGTGTCGATCTTGGTCACGCCCAGCTGCTGCACGGCGTCCACAACCAAGAAGATGCCCCGTTCTTTGCAGAAGTCGCCGATCTCCTTCATGTCGCTCTGCCAGCCGTTGCACCACTCCAGAGTGGACATCACCAGAATGCGGGTCTTGTCGTCCACCAGAGGCTCGAAGGCGGCGGCGGTGAAGCGCTCGTCGGCGGGTTTGCAAACGCGGATGTCGATGTTCTTTTCCTTGCGGATGACGCACCAGGGCAGGGCCACCTGGATGAACTCCAGGTTGGTGGTCACGATGTTGTCGCCGTCGTTCAGCTCGATGCCCTGAGCGGCGATGTTCAGACCGTGGGAAGTGCTCTCCACCAGAGCGATCTCCTCGGGGTCGGCGTTCAGCAGTTTGGCGGCTTCCTTATAGGCCTTGTCGCGCTTGGCGTCCATGGCGATGTGGTGGGCGCTGGAGTTGGCTTCCTCCTGTACGGCGGTCATATCGGCAAACGCCTTCACAGCACGGACACTGCGCTGGGGCGCGAAGCTGACGCAGGCGGCGTCCAGGAAGGTCATGGTCTCCAGAACGGGCCACTCTTCTTTTCTCATTTTCTCCCAATCGTAACTCATTGCAGCTTACCTCCGATTTTCATTGTGTGATGTATTGCAGCCTTTTCCTCAAGGCTTGAGACGAACGATAAGTTCCACTTCGCAGCACGCGCCCAAAGGCAGGCTGCTCACGCCCACCGCGCTGCGGGCGTGCAGGCCGGCGTCGCCGAAGACCTGGCCCAGCAGTTCCGAAGCGCCGTTGATGACCTTGGGCTGCGCTTCAAAATCAGGGGTGCAGTTCACGAACCCCACCACCTTGACCACGCGCTCCACCCGGTCCAGGCTGCCCGCCAAACTCTTGACCACCGCCAGGCAGTTCAGCGCCGCGATGCGGGCGGCTTCATAGCCCTCTTCCACGGTCATGTCTTTGCCAAGTTTGCCCTTGCGCAGCACGCCGTTTTCCGTGGGCAGCTGGCCGCTGGTGAATACCAGCGTTCCGTCCGCCGCGCCCGGCACATAGGCGGCCACCGGCGCGGGCACTGCGGGCAGCGTCAGGCCAAGCTGTTCCAGCTTTGTTTCCGCTGTCATTTTCTCCTGTCACCTCCTGTTTGGTCTCTGGGTCCATGATACTCTCCATAATGGGTCAAGTTCTATAAAGCACTTGACATTTTGATAAAAAGTTTCGTGCGCAGTGTATAAAACATCTGCCGAACATGTAAAATACTTGTCTTGACATAAAAGATGAGAAAAAAGTATTATAAAGTGTCTATGATGTTTTGGATCAGTCGCTGTTGCGGAAAGGCAGGTCGAGAAATATGTACGAGAGCAGCGAGCGGGAGAACTCTCCCTGGATCACCCTGGATCTGGAGGGCTGGGCGCCCCTGACCGAAGGCCGCGCCCCGGTGCAGTACCGGAAAAAGGCGATCCTTTTCCATCAGGAAGACGCGGCGGACGCGGTGTTTATTGTGAAGTCCGGCCGGCTGCGCATCACCTCCTATCAGGAGGATGGGGCGGAAAAGCAGCTTTACATCGCCGAAAAGGGCGCGCTGGTGGGCGAGTCCTCCTGCCTGAACGGCGCGGTGCATCAGTCCTCGGCGGTGGCCATTGTGGACAGCCTGGTCTGGAAGATCCCCGTGTTGGAGCTGCAGGAGGCGATGGAGCACAACTGGCAGCTCACCCAGCGGGTCATCTCTCTTTTGTGCCGCAAAAAGGACGTGTTCTACCGGCAGATATTGGACCTGTCCTTCAAGCAGGCCACCCACCGCATCGCCAGCCAGCTGGTGAACCTCTGCCGCCAGTACGGCAAGGAGCATGAAAAGGGCGTGCGCATCTCCATCCACTTCACTCAGCAGGACATCTCCGGCATCGTCAACGCCAGCCGGGTCACGGTGGGCAATGTGTTCAACATGTTCATCGACCAGGGCCTTCTCACCCGGGAGGGAAAGTACTTCATCGTTACCGACCTGGAGGCCATGCAGAAACTCTGCGGCGACTGAGCCCGCCGCGCCCGGGAATGTGAAAAAACAAAAAAGCGGTTGACATCCGCCGCGCGGGGTGGTATTCTAATCTGCGTGAAAAAGGGTATGCAGCGGCTGCCGGATCTCACGATCCGGCAGCCGCTGCATCTTTTTTTGGCTATACTACATTCAAAACGGGGAAAAGGGGAATAAGGCATGTTGACAGCGATCACTGGCGTAAACTGGGGCGACGAGGGCAAGGGCCGCATGGTGGACCTGCTCAGCCGCGACTATGACATCGTGGCCCGGTATCAGGGCGGCAACAACGCGGGGCATACCGTGAAGAACGAGCGGGGCAAGTTCATTTTGAACCTGCTGCCCTCGGGCATCCTGCGGCCCGGCGTGGTCTGCGTGATGGGCGGCGGCATGGTCATCGACCCGGCCCATCTGGAGAAGGAGCTGGCCTCCCTGCGGGAGAAGGGCGTGGAGATCACCCCCGCGAACCTGAAGATCAGCGACCGGGCCACCGTCTGCATGCCTTGGCATGTGGCCGAGGACGGCCTGGAAGAGGACCGGCTCTCCGCCAGCGGCAGCCAGTTCGGCTCCACCCGGCGGGGCATCGCCTACGCCTACGGCGACAAGTACATGAAAAAGACCCTGCGCATGGGCGACCTGGTGCAGCTGGACGAAGGCCGCAAGCGCCACCTGGCCACCATCGTGGAGTGGAAGAATCTGACCATGGAGCGGGTCTACGGCGCAAAGCCCATCGACCTGGAAGAGGCTTGGGCCTGGTGCCAGAAGTACGGTGAGCTGTTCCGGGACTACGTCTGCGACACCGGCGCTTATCTGGCGGACGCGGACGACGCGGGCAAGAAAATTATGTTCGAGGCCCAGCTGGGCGCGCTGCGGGACATCGACTTCGGCATCTACCCCTACACCAGCTCCTCCAACGTCATCGGCGCCTATGCCCCCATCGGCGCGGGTCTGCCCGGCCACAAGCTGGACAAGAGCATCGGCATCATGAAGGCCTACTCCTCCTGTGTGGGCGAGGGCCCCTTCACCGCCGAGCTGGCCATGACCGAGGAAGAAAAGCACCTGCTGCGTGAGGCGGGCCACGAGTACGGCGCGGCCACCGGCCGGCCCCGGCGTGTGGGCCCCTTCGACGTGGTGGCCAGCCGCTACGGCGCGAACTGCCAGGGCGCGGACGAACTGGCCCTGACCCTGCTGGACGTGCTGGACTATATGGACCAGGTGCCGGTGGTGGAAAAGTACCTGGTGGACGGCAAGGAGAGCGACCGTTTCCCCATGGGCACCCAGCTGGACAACGCGAAGCCTGTGGTCAGGACCCTGCCCGGCTGGCACTGCGACATCAGCGGCTACCGCCGCTGGGAGGAGCTGCCCGAGGCCGCGCAGAACTACGTGCGCTACATCGAAAAGGCGGTGGGCCGGCCCATCCGCTACATCTCGGTGGGCCCCGACCGGGACGCCTGCATCCTGAAAGACGGCGAGTAAACGCAAAAAAGAACGCCCCCGTGGGGGCGTTCTTTTTTGCGTTCAGTTCAAAGGCCCATACTGGGGCGGCTGCTTGCCGGCTTCGGGCGCTTCGGCGTTTGCGGCGGGGGCCGCAGGCTCCGCGGGGGCGTCCAAAGGCAGGCAGGGCAGCGGCTCTTTCCAGAAGCGGCTGGCCAGGCTGGGCAGATAGAGGGCCGCCAGCAGCACGGCGCCCACCGCCACGTCGGCCCAGCCGATGACCTGGTTCTCGATGACGGAGGTGGTGCCGGCAAACACGGCGATGAGGTTGTTGTTCAGATAGTGCAGCACCACCGGCACCCACACGGTGCGGGTCTTGTGCTGGGCATAGCCGAAGAAGGTCGCCAGGCACACGCAGAGCACGATCTGGTTGACAAGGCTCTGCAGCCAGGTGCTGGGGCTGTAGAAAAAGATGTTCAGCGGCAGGTGCCAACCCCCCCACAAAACGCCCAGCGCCAGCACGCCCCGCCGGGGGCCGAACCGCTTTTGCAGCAGCGGCTGCAAAAAGGCGCGCCAGCCGTATTCCTCGCCCAAAAAGGGGGTGTAGACCAGGAAGAAATTCAGCGGCAGGACAGCCAGATTGATGCCCAGATAGAGCCAGTCGGTGGTAAAGCCCATGTCCGCCAGGGTGGCGGAGGGGTCGGCCAGCTTGGAGGCGGCGATGAGGATGGCATAGCGCCCCAGATACAAAGCCAGGAACAGCAGCACCGTGAGCACGATGGCTCTGCCGCCGCCGGAGCCGCCAAGGCGCAGGCCGCCGGCGGTGCGGCGGGCCCTGCCGTCCAGGAAATAAAGCACAAGGCACACCAGGCTGCCCAGAATGATGACGAGGTTGGCGAGCAGCAGCGCCGCCTGCGGCTGTATGAAGGTGACCAGCGTGACGGCCGCCATCACCGCCGTGAGGGCCAGAAAGCCGACGAAAAAGCGGCGGGGCAGAAGCTTATCTCCCCGGCGGGTGACAAGCAGCGCCAGCATCGCGCCGGCGGCGGGGTAGAACATCTGGGCGTTGGCAAACACCGCGGTGCTGCCCCCCATGCTGTGCACCAGGGCCATCGCCACGCCCATCAGGCAGGGCGCGCCGAAGGCCACCGCAAAAAAGATGGCAAGCTGCCGTTTTTCCGTTTTGGTCCATTTCATCGTCTGGTTCCTCCTGTTTCATTCGGTTTTGGCCCGGCCGCTATCCAGCGCATGGGCCCGCAAAAGGTAGGTCAGGGTCTGGGTGAGCCACAGCCCGCCCAGCATCACTGCCCACAGCACGCTGGCGCCGCCGTACATCACCGCCAGCAAGGCAACCAGCAGGGTGAACGGATAGATGCTGGTCATAGTGATATAGGTATGGTAGGCGCATTCGCCGATGCGCTGGCGCTCGGCCTCATCGCAGCTGTCGTACCAGTCTTTTTGAAAGCGGATGTCGAACACGTTGCCCCGCTTTTCCGGCGCAAGGCGCTGCTCGGCTCGCACCACCGCCGCCTGCAGCCCGTAGCTCCAGGCCAGTTCGGCGATCATAAGCGGCACCACCGCCAGGGCGGGAATGGCGCTTTCCCACAGGGTGACGGCGGGCACCGCAAGGCATGAGGTGAGCATCACCCAGGGCATCGCCACCGCCGAAAAGACCATGGAAAGGCTCAGCCGCCGGTTCGCCGCCTCAAAGGCTTCGTCGTCCTCGCCGGCCCGGGCGGCGGCCTTTTGGCCGGCCAGGTACAGCCAGTGGGCGGCGGCGCAGGGCGCAAGGCCCAGCGCCATCAGCCAGGGGCCGGCCTGCGTGAGGCAGTCGCCGGCTTGCTGGGCCAGCTGCATCAGCCCGTCCTCGCGGCCCAGCAGGAAGATGCTGATGAGGGCGCCCGTCAGGGCGCTGGCGATCATGATAAGGGTGAATTTGATGTAGACGCCCCTGCTCGTTTTGGGCGTTTTGGCCTGCTTGTTCATTCCGTTTCCTCCCCGGTCAATGTGAATACCTCTTCCACGGGCACCGAAAACACCCGGGCGATGCGCAGCGCCAGCGTCACGGAGGGGTTGTAGTCCCCCCGTTCGATCAGGCTCACCGTCTGGCGGGACGCGCCCACCAGCGCGCCCAGCTCCTGCTGGTTCAGCCCTTTCGCGGCCCGCAGCTCTTTTACGCGGTTTGCCAGCGGCATAGGCGGCCTCCTTTCATGGTTTGCAAAAGATGTTTGTCGTAATGACAACTATCTTTGTCAATATCAGTATAGCATGACAACTTTCTTTGTCAATGGGTTTTGACAACTTTTTTTGTCAAAATGATTGGAGCACAAAAAATCCCCCGCCCGAAAGGAGCAGGGGAGAGATTCAGGTGATGTGCAAAGCCCGCTGGGCGCGGTAGATGAAGTAGCGCACGGTGTCCACCGCCAGCCACAGCTGGATGAGCACGTAGTTGGGCAGGTTTTTGAAGCGGAATTTGGGCTTGTCCAGCTTGCCCATGACTTTCAGCGCCTCCTTGAAGCCCTGGAAGTAGGCCGGGCCGTAGCCCCGTAGCCGGAACATCACCGCCTTCATCAGATAGCCCAGCGCCAAAAAGGGCAGATTGAGCAAAAACATCAGAATGGGCATGTTTTTGTAGGGCAGCAGGATGCTGTTGCGCCCGCTCTGCACGCTCTTGAAGGGGTTGTAGCGCACCGCGCCGGTGGTGGCGCCGCAGATGTGGTAACACCGGGCGGTGGGGCAGTAGACGTTTTTGTAGCCCAGGCTGTTGGCCCGCCAGCTGATGTCCACATCCTCGAAGTAGGCGAAGAAGTGCTCGTCGAACAGACCGATCTTGTCCAGAATGCTCTTGCGGTAAAGGGCCGCGCCGCCGCAGGCGGAGAACACCCGGCCCGGTTTCTGGTAGCGGCTGACCTTCATGCCGTCGCCCCGCTTGCAGGCAAAGCCCAGGATGGTGACATAGTCGCCCGCGTCGTCGGCCAGCTCCCGCTCGAAATGGCGGATCATCAAACTGCTCACCGCAAAGATGCGCTGGTCCTTTTCGGCCGCCGCCAGCAGGTTCGCCAGCCAGTCCGGCTCGGCGAAGGCGTCGTTGTTGAACAGCGCCACGAACTCACCCTTCGCGGCCCGGATGCCCTGGTTCACCGCGTAGGAGAAGCCGGTGTTTTCGGCGTTTTCGATGAGGGTGTAGTTTGCCCGGCCCACATAGCTTTGGGCGATGGCAAGGCTCTCGTCGGTGGAGCCGTTGTCCACCACGATGAGTTCAAAATCCTGCTCGGTCTGGGCCCAGACGGACTCGATGGAGTCCCGCAGCCAGCCCGCGCCGTTCAGGTTGGGGATCACAACGGTGGCTTTCATGGCGTGCCGCCTTTCGCTGCAAAAGTTCGGCGGGGCAGGCCCCGCCCGCCCCATTATACCAAAAAACGCCGCCCGGGGCAACGCCCGGGCGGCGGCAGGCTGCGTTGTCAGGCCAGCGCGTCCTTGATGGCGGAGAACACGGTGTCCTGTTCCTCGCACATCACCAGCACCACTTCGCCGGACTTCACGGTGTCCAGCTTGGCGGCCTTGGCAATGGCGTACTGGTCGGCCAGGTAGTTCTCCTGGGCGGCCTTCTGGCCGTCGATGAAGGTCTGCAGGCCCTCGGTCACGGCGGTTTCCTTGCCGTCGGCGGGCTTGACGATGGCCAGACCGTAGGACTGCACGTTCATCATGCTCACGCTGAACACGGCCTCTTCCACGTCCTCTTCGGTGAGGCCCAGCACCTGCAGGCACATGGCGCCCTGGCTGGCCACGTCCTCCTCGGTCAGGTCGGAGGCGTAGCCGCCGGTGGCGGTGTAGACGCCGTCCTTCAGGTGGAAGATGACCAGGCTCTCGTTGTCCTCGGCGGGGCGGGCCTCGGTGAGGATGGTCACATAGTCCTTCGGCTCGCCGGAGGAAGCGGGGGAGGAGCCGCAGGCGGCAAGGCCCAGGGCAAGCAGGCAGACAGCCATCAGGCTGAAAATACGTTTCATCATTCAAATCTCCTTTTTTGGATACTGTGCCCCCGAAAGGGGCCTTCAATGCATAAACGCGCCGGCGGGCGGAATTATTGCGCCGGGGTTTCCATCGGGTCGGGGCGGCGGTCCACCGGGGTGGACAGGATGATCTGGGTGCTGGTGGGGCCGGAGCGCTGGCAGCGGGTGATGAGATGCTCCAGCGACTGCATGGTGTCGCAGGCCACCTTCACGATGTAGCTGTGGCTGCCGGTGACGTGGAAGCACTGGGTCACCTGCCGCTCGCCGTTCACCGCCGCCAGAAACTCGTCCCGGTCGGCGGGGGCCACCGACACGCTGATAAGGGCGTTCACCGCCTGCTGGCTGCCGGGGTTCTTCAGCAGCACCGTGTAGCCGCCGATGACGCCCTCCTTTTCCAGCCGGTGGATGCGGCTGGACACTGCCGGGCTGGTGAGAGAGACCTGTTCCGCGATCTCTTTCACCGACATTCTTGCATTTTTTGCTAAAAGGCTGAGAATTTTTTTGTCCAGTTTGTCCATAGTGTGTCCCCTCCAGAGACAGATGGCAATAGTGATAAAAAACTGATAAATTAAAGAGTTTCGAATGTAAAAATTAACAAAATTAAAAACCGGGATAAGAAATTGGGTG
>NZ_DBFNWJ010000020.1:0-17243 GCF_048426865.1 Candidatus Allofournierella merdipullorum | reverse complement strand
CTAAAGCGCCCGTTTACGGGCGGCAAGTAACAGAACTTTCGCGGCTGGCAGACCGTACTTGCGCGACGTGACGCGCATGCTAGTATTCTAGGGCTATGCCCGCATGTGAAAAACCCCCGGCTTGGCCGGGGGTTATTTATTACTTACTTGGATGTTTTCCTTGGCCTCCTGGGCTTCGTCCCCACCGCCGCGATCATGGCATAATGCTCATTGCTTTTCCGGGTAATGCTGTTGTAGTCCTCGGAGGTGAGGAACTCCAGCAGCCACTCCTTGGGCACCTTATAGGTGTGCTGGTACGGGAACGCCTTTAACCTCCCCTCGGTGCACCAGCGGCTGACGGTGCGGGAGGCGTAGCCGGTGACTTGGGCGATCTGATGGGCGTCCAGCACGTCGGGTTGGCGGGCCAGCAGGGTTTCGTACCAGCGGCGCACCCGCCGGAGGGTGGCGTCGGTGAGCAGGAGCGCGCCGTTCAGGCTGAAGGCCGGGGGCTTGTGGGCCGGGTAGTTCTTGTACCAGCCGCTGGGCGGGGTGTAGTAGGCCGGCTCGGCCAGGCGGCGGCGCAGGTAGGCGGCCACGTCCGCCTTGGCAATTTTATAGCAACGGGTCTGCTTGCCGGTGTTCTCGCAGGGCACCAGGCCGCTCTGCAGCAGGTAGATCGAGGTGCGGGTGCCGATGCGGCAGGCTTTGCGGAAGTCGGTGCGGCCCATGGGGTCGGGATAGGGGGCCAGCAGATTCTGAATTTCCCGCTCGAGGGTGTCCTGAAACAGATTGCTTTTCTTCATTTTTTCGGTTCTCCTTTGTTTTGAATTGGGACCCGGAGAACCACCATGTTTTCCGCCAAAACTATACAAATTGTTGAAACCCGGAAAGATACTACAAAAAATAGCCCCAAAATCTTGCATTTGGCGAAATCCGTTTTCCGGCGGCAGCGCGCAAACCCAGTGTTCGTGCGGCAAAACGGTTTCAAATTATCTTGCATGAAATCTTGCATTTTTCCAAAAAATCTTGCCAAACGGGACCAAAACGGGGGATGCCGGTTTGATTCGTACCATAGCCATTTTTCGGGGTCCAGCCTCTTGAAAACCGCTTGACACCGCCGAAAATCCGGGGACAAACTGACCAGCTCTGACCCGCCCTTTTCCGGGAAATCCTTTTTGGCACAGGACTCGAAATCTCGTAGGGTTTAACAGCACCGCCAGGGTTCAAATCCCTGCTGCTCCGCCAGATGGGGGCAAGGATGGCAACATCCTTGCCCCCTGCCTTTTACAGAACATCCGACAGAACAGGGGGCCTGACCATGACGGTTCGAAACATCGAACCCTCCAGCGCGGGGGCGGTGGCGAAGCTGATGTCCACCATCAAACCCGACTGGTGGGATTTTGAAGGGGCGGACCAGCAGCTGCAGGACGTGGGCCTGCTGGCAAAGCTGGTGGACTGGTACCTGGAGGAGGACGGCGCACCCAAGGGCTGGCTGCTCTGCGCCGAGTACGAGGGATACTCCTGTCTGACCATCGAAAACCTGGGCTACGACGAGGACGGCGCTTTCGTGATGGAAAAGCCGCTGGAGCCGCTGCTGCGCCGGGCCGAGGCGTACGCCCGGCAGAAGGGCCTGCGCAATATGCGGTACATCATCGGCTCCACCGATATGTCCTGCCACGGGCGCCCCATCGCCGATTTTGCCGAGGAACTGCGCACCCTGCGCTCTTTGGGACGGGGGCATTTTGACTACTTCTGCTCCATCGGTTTTGTGCCCACCGGATTTATCCCCAACTGCTACGGGGAGAATTACCACGGCATCATCATGATCAAATCGCTGCTGTGAGCCTCCGGGGGCAGGCCGTTCAGTCAGAAAATAAGCGCCGCTGCGCGGGGTCGGGGGTTCCGGCTCCGCGCTTTTGCGTTTCACCACCGGCTTTCCGGCAGCGCCAGAGTCTTCTCCATCGCGGTGGCGCTGGGCTGTTTCGACTGGGGAGGCAGGTGGGCGCATCTGCCGATAGGGCATGATGAACCAAAGACAGCGGCGTCCCGGGGCTGGAAACGGCACGGCATCCGTGCTATGATAAATGCGTCGAATCAGAGGGGAAAAACTGTTTTTTCGTCGAATCCCCGCTGCGAAGCTCTGCCGCGGGGCGGAAAAACGATTCCGAACAGATGCACATAAGAAAAGGAGACACATATGCCCTGTACAACGATTTTGGTGGGCAAGGAAGCCACCCATGACGGCTCCACCATCATTGCCCGCAACGACGACGGCGCCTTTGAAGCCAAGCGCCTTTTGGCCCACCCCGCCCGGGAGGGAGCTTCCACCTATAAAACGGTCATCTCTCACCTGACCGTCGCGCTGCCGGAGAAAGCCCTGCGCTATACCGACTGCCCCAACGTGTCCAAGGCCAACGGCGTGTGGCCCGCCTGCGGCATCAACGAGGCCAATGTGGCCATGACCGCCACCGAGACCATCACCAGCAACGCCCGGGTGGTGGGCGCGGACCCCTATGTCCGCTATCAGGAAAAGAAGGGCCGCGGCACGAAAGAGGTGCCCGGCGGCATCGGCGAGGAGGACCTGGTGACCTTGGTGCTGCCCTACATCCGCTCCGCCCGGGAGGGTGTGCTGCGCACCGGCGCGCTGCTGGAAGAGTACGGCACCTATGAGCCCAACGGCATGGCCTTTGCGGACGCCGATGAGATCTGGTGGCTGGAGACCATCGGCGGCCATCACTGGATCGCCCGGCGGGTGCCGGATGACCGGGTGGTGGTGATGCCCAACCAGTTCGGTCTGGACCATTTCGACTTTGCGGACGCTTATGGCGAACAGAAAGAGAATCTCTGCTCCAAAGACCTGCGGGAGTTCGTGGAGAAGTACCGCCTGGCGCTGGACACCGGCGCGGAGTTCATTCCGCGGCTGGCCTTCGGCTCCCACTCCGACGCGGACCACATTTACAACACCCCCCGCGCCTGGTTCATGGCCCGGTATTTCCTGCCCCGCACTTACAAGTGGGACGGGGACAGCGCCGACTTCACCCCCGAGAGCAATGACATCCCCTGGTCCTTTGTGCCGGAGCGCAAGGTGACGGTGGAGGACGTGCGGTATCTGCTGGGCTCCTATTACCAGGGAACGCCCTACGACCCCTACGACAAGACCGCCGCCTGCAAGGGCAAGTACCGCACCATCGGCGTGCCCAACAGCGACGTCTGCGGCATCATGCAGATCCGCGGTTATCTGCCGGCGGCCGTTCAGGGCGTGGAGTGGCTGTCCATGGGCGGCAGCGGCTTCACGGCCTGCTTCCCGGTGTACGCCAATGTGACCGAGTTCCCGGGATACCTCAGCGGCACCACCGAAACGGTCTCCACCGACAGCATGTACTGGCACAGCCGGCTCATCGCCGCGCTGACCGACGCCCATTTCGGAAAGGCGCTGCTGTTTGACGAGCGGTATGTGAACGCCGTGATGAACCGCGGCCAGCAGCTGCTCTACGAGTACGACGAGAAGGTGCGGCAGGGCGAGCCGGTGGAAATTCTGAAAGAGGCCAACCGCAAAATCGCCGGCATGGTCAAGGAGGAATCGGACAAGGCCCTTGCCCAGATCCTCAAGAACGCCTCCGAGAACATGAAGATCCGCTATCACCGAGGGGACAACTGAGGGACGCACTATATAAAGCAAAGCAGCACCAGCCGCCGCCGCAGCGGGCTGGTGCTGCTTTTTTGCGCTCAAATGAAACGATCCGCGCCGCCTTTCAGTTGGTATCGGGATGCCCCGGCGGCTCAATGCCTTGCAGATGCACCGGCAGAGGAGGGATGCGCCTCGCTCCCCGCCCCTCCCGGCGGACATTTTATTTATTTTGCGGGTGCTCCACAGTTGCTTTTTCCTGCGAAAATATGTATACTTATTACAAACCATTTCACAAAACCTGTGAAATTAAAGCAAGATGTCGGAAATCGGGGTGCGTTATGAGCACAGGTCGCTACGATTTTACAGAACGGGAATTTCAGCTGCATAATTCGGGAGCCAAACTTTTATACATCAGTTCCGCAAAATATAATGGCGACTGGTACAGCTTCCCCCACACGCACAATTTCACCGAAGTGTTTTATGTCATCGGCGGTGCGGGCAAATTCCAGATACGGGATTCCTATTATAAGGTGTCCGTGGGGGACATGGTGATCCTGAACCCGAACATCGAACACACGGAGACCAGCATGGTGGACGATCCGCTGGAATACATCGTGCTCGGCATCCGCGGGATAAAGATGAGCGCCGAACTGGACCCGAAGCAGGATTTCAGCATCATCCACTTCAACGAAGCCGCCGAGGAGATCCAGCGGTATCTGCTGGCCATGCTGCAGGAGGCCAAGAACAAGAAAAACGACTACGAGGAAGTGTGCGGCCATCTGCTGGACATCCTGCTCATCTGCCTGATGCGCCAGACCAACATCACCTCCCGCGTGCAGGAGGCCGACCTGACCCACCAGAACAAGGCCGCCGCGGCGAAGGAATACATCGACGCCCATTTCCGTGAGGACATCGCGCTGGACCAGCTGGCCCAGAAGATCCAGGTCAACAAGTATTATCTGGCCCACATTTTCAGCCAGAGCTACGGGATGTCCCCCATTCAGTACGTTCAGACGCTGCGGCTGGAGGAGAGCAAGTATCTGCTGCGCACAACAGATTTCGCCATCAAGCAGATCGCCTCGATCACCGGCTTCTCGTCGCTGGGCTACTTCTCCCAGCGCTTCAGCAAAGCGGAGGGGATGAGCCCGGCGAAATACCGGGTCATGGCCCAAAACAAGCTCATCGGCGGCGGGCAGGAAGAGCCCGCCCGGGAGGACGCGGAGGAAAAAGGCTCCCCGGTCTCCCAGTGAACCACACAGGAAAAAACCGTCCCCCTGCCGGATGCCCGGCGGGGGGACGGTTTCGTTTTTGGAAAAAGCGGCTCAGCGCCAGCGCGCCAGGATGGCGGCGGCCTGCTGCAGGCGGCCGGCCCGCTCGCGGAAGAACCGCTGCAAAGCGTCGCAGTAACAGGAGCGCCCCGGCAGGCCGTCCGCGCCGGTCAGCCGGTCCCGGCGGCAGCCGTTGCGGCACAGTACGTACCAGCGGCAGCGGGCGCACTCCGGCGGCACCGGCGTCGAACACTGCAAAAACTGCCGTGCGGCGGCGCTTTGGGCCATCTCGGCGAAGGAGTTCTCCCCCACCGTGCCCAGCCGCAGCTCGTCCAGCACGTAAAAATCGCAGGGGTACACGCCGCCGTCCCCTTCCACCACGAACTGGATGGAGCACCTGCCCACCATGCCGCAGGCCTCGGGCTGGCCCCCCAGCAGGATCTGCAGCCAGTTGTCGATGTGGCGGATGCTCACATACTGCCCGCTGAGCAGGTCCTGGAACCACAGGTCGAACACGCGGATGAGGAACTCACCGTATTCCTCCACGGAAAGATGGTACCGCTCCCGCCCGCGCTCCTGGCCCAGCGGCTCCAGGCAGGGGATGAACTGGATATGGTCCAGCCCCTGTTTGCGGAAAAAGCGGTAGATGCGCTCGATGCTGCGGGCGTTTTTGCCCGTCAGCACGCACAGGATGTTGAAGGTCACCCCGTGCTTTTTCAGCAGGGCCACCGAGCGCATGACGTCGTTGAAGGTGCCGTTCTGCGCCGGGTCGGTGCGGTTGAGGTTGTGCAGCTCCGCCGGCCCGTCCAGCGAGACGCCCACCAGAAAATCGTGCTCCTTGAAAAAGGCGCACCATTCCTCGTCCAGCCGGAAGGCGTTGGTCTGGATGGCGTAGCTGACCTTCACCCCCGGCTTTTCGTGCTTTTTGACCAGCTCCACCACCTGCCGGTAAAAATCCAGCCCGGCCAGGGTGGGCTCGTCGCCCTGAAAGAGGAAGGAGCAGCTGTGTTCGGCAAACTCCATCGCGCCGGCGACCACCTCTTCCATGAGCCGCGGCGAGAGCATCCCCTGAAAGCCTTCCTGCCGGTGGCTGGCCACGTCCCGGTAAAAGCAGTAGGCGCAGGTCATGTTGCAGGCGGAGGAGGCGGGCTTGATGAGAACGTTGACAGGGGGCATTCGGTTCACTTCCTTAGTGTTTATAGGCGGCCGGCCCGCCGCGGCTCATTCTTCGTCCAGAATGGCGGGGCGGTACCCTTCCGCTTTTTCGATCCAGTCCAGCAGCCAGCCGCGCAGCTGCCGCTTCGCGTCGGCATACTGGATCTTCTGGATCAAAAAGTCCTCGTTGCGGGGCCAGAACCGCAGGGCGTTCTCAAGGCTGGCGGCGGCCGCGGTGTAGTTTTTCAGCTCCATGTTGTTCTGGATGCAGCGCAGGTAGTCGGATGCGACGGCGGGGCCGAGACGCATCTTTTTCTAGATGAGGGCGTCGAACAGGTTGCGGTTCATCCGCTCCACCTGGCCCTGCATCAGCCCCTGCTCCAGGCAGCGCCACAAAAAGTCGCAGTAGGTCGCCAGCAGCTGGGGGTCGTTGGGGTTCTGGGCGTACTTCTGCTCCAGCTCCCAGAGGGTCCGGTCGTTCTTCTTCGCGATGTGCACCATGGCGGTAACGGCGTAGTGCACCACCTCGGTGTCGTCGTTGTTGCCGGCCATCTTCAGAAATTCCACATAGGCCTTGGGGTTGTCGTTCAGGATGTCCATGATGAGGGCGCGGCGCTCCTTGGGGGTGTTCACGATCAGCGCCTCCTCCATGGAGACGGTGGAACCGGACACCCGGCTGTCGTCCCGCTGGATGGCCTTGTAGAGCTCCGAGTCCACCTGGAACTTCTCCACCCCCACCTCGCTGCGGTCGGTCTGGCGGCAGAGGATCTGGAAATGCATCACCAGCACCAGCACCTCGCCCCAGAAGGGGACAAGCAGCGCCACCGGCACCATCAGCCGGCGCACCTTCAAAATCCCGGTGCGCACGCCGACGTAGATGAGGGTGCAGCAGAGCAGATGCACCGCCAGCAGCACCCAAAAAACCATTTCGTACCAAAGCATGTTGTTTCGTTCCCTTTTGCGAAGTCGATGGTTGTGTCAGCGCCGCCCGCCCAGCAGCTGGTCCAGAAGCTCCAGAAGGCCGGAGGCGCTCTTCGCGGCCTTTGCCCGCCGGCGCGCCGGCGGCGGGGCCGGCTTTTTGACCGGGGCCTTGGGCGTTTTTGCCGGAGGCGTCCGGAGCGGTTTTTTTTCCGCGGCCGCGGAAGGCGCGGCCTCCGGGGCCGCTTTTTCCGGGGCAGGCCCGGCGCTCACAGGCGCGGCCGGCAGCTCGCCCGGGTCGGGCACCGGGGCCACCTGCGCCGAAAGACCCAGCCGCTCGAAGCGGGGCAGAATGAATTTCAGGTCCTCCTCCCCCGCCTGGGACAAAAGCAGCCAGACGCTGCCGTCCTCCAGAAGGCCCGCCACGTCGTTGGTGCGCACGCATCGGGCCAGCAGTTTGCTCAGCTCCTCCTGGGAGCGGCCGCCGGCGTCCACCTTCAGCTGCAAGAACTGAAAGACCCGGCGCTCCTCCAATTCCCGGAAGACGTGCAGCGAATTGCGGAAGGTGGCGGCGTTTTGCAGAACGGTGTGGCCCACATACTGCCGGTCGTGCATATCGCGGCTGTAGTCGTGGGCGCGGATGAAGGACATCTGGGTCAGATCGCACAGGATGCGGAACAGGTTCACGTAATACAGCGAGCGCTGGTGCGTCTGGGCGCTCCAGATGAAGATGAGCAGCAGGGGCTTGTCGCCCTGGCGGATGCCGCAGGCGAACATGGGCATGTTGGGCAAAAAATGGGTGTTGCGCCACACTTCGTCCTTGTTCACCGCCTCCATCACCGGGGCGTAGGTGTCCAGGGAGATGGAGCGGGAGACGTCGTGCATGATGCTGCGGGAGGCCACTTCCAGCCGGCCGAAGCCGCTGTCCTGGCTGATGGAATAGACGCTGAGGGTCTTGTTTTCCAGAATGCCTTCGAAGCTGTCCACGATCTTGAGATACAGCTCCCGGGAGTCCACCGTGTTCAGCTGGCGGGTGATGTCGAAGATCTTGCCGAAGCTGTCCTTCGAGCCGATGATTTGCTTTTTCAGATCCTGCTTTTCCCGGAAGGTGTCCTCGTAGATCTGGCGGGTAAAGGCCAGCTTTGCCTCCAGCAGGCGGTTTTCCTCGGTGGTGAAGCGGATCTGGTCGTCCTTTTTCAGCTTCACATAGCCGCAGATGCCGCCCACCAGGAAGAAAAAGATGAAGGTGAGCCAGTTGGTGGGCTCATAGAACAGGGTCAGCCAGCTGGTGCCGTCCAGCACCTTGGCGGTGATCCAGGAAAGGGAGCACAGGGCGGCGGCGCTCATGCCGTAGGGCAGGCCGTAGAGGGTGGCGATGATGACGATGTACGCCAGGCGGAAGTCCACCAGCGAGAAAAACAGCGCCGAGTCGGTGAGCCGCACCAGAAATTCGCAGAGAAGGAACAAAAGCGCCGTCTCCGCGATGCGCAGCGGGGTGGAGTGCCGCCCCAGAAGGGCCGCCAGCTTTTTCCACAAAGAGCGCCGGGGCCCGAGGCTGGCCTGATAGGCCTGGTATTCGTCCGGCAGATCGGTGAGCAGCGAGACGGCGGCGAACCAGCTGTACTGCTGCTTGAGGGCGGTGTTCTTCAGCTCCAGACGCTTGGGCGGGTTCTTGCCGGTGAAGTCAAAGGTCACGCCCGGCGCCAGCGGGGCAAGCTCTTTGCACAGCTGGCCGAAGGTGATGTGGAAATCGTCGTTCACCGTGAGGATGCCCTCGCCCGGCGCCCAGGAGTCGGCCAGCCGCACGATCAGCGCCGAAAGATCGCTCAGGGAGAGAAAGTGCAGCTCGGAGGATTCGCTCTCCCGCAGCCGCACCGTGCGGCGGGTGCGCATCTCCTGGAACAGGTCGTGGAGGAAGTCGTCCTCGGCGGCGCCGTTGTAGAGGTAGGGGATGCGCACGATCTTGAGGTTGATGTGGTTCTGCCTTGCCCAGTAAAGGCAGACGTTCTCCTTGGCGGCGGCGATGATGCCCCGGTCGCTGGAGCCGTCGAAGGCGGCGTCCAGGGAGGAGAGGTAGAGGAACTTGGTCTCGCCCGCCAGGTATTTGCCGGCCTTCATCACCTGGCGCAGGGTCTCGGTGTCGCTGGGGGCGATGGTGTCGTAGGTCAGCTCGTTGGAAAAGTAGATGATGAGGTCAAAATCGTAGGTGCCCAGAATGGCCTTGTAGTTGGGGGCCTCCGCGTCGTAGACCTTCACGCCCCGGCCCGGGTCCTGGGCGCATTTTCCGATGACGGAGACGTGGGCGCCGGGGAAGCTGTCCTCCAGGAACTGGGGCGTCACATACCGCAGGTTGCCCATCAGCAGCACCTTTTTGGGCGGCAGGGCGTAGGGGTCGATGTGCAGCGCCCGGGAGGTCATCAGGCTGCTGCGGATGTCCTCCAGCTGGCGGTGGTCCGCCACCCGGATGAGGCACTGGACCAGCAGCGGGTCAAACACGCCGCACATGCCGTTGGAGATCATCTCCAGCGCCACGTCCCGGGAGAGGGCCTTTTTGTAGCTGCGCTCGGAGGTGATGGCCTCGTAGGCGTCGGCAATGGAGACGATCTACGCCCAGATGGGGATGTCGCTGCCCTTCAGCCCGTGAGGATAGCCCGTGCCGTCGAACCGCTCGTGGTGGAACAGGCACACGTCCCGGGCAAAGGCCCGGATCTGGGGGTCCAGCGAAGCGCCGAAGCGGTCGATCAGCTCGCCCCACAGGGTGGTGTGCTTTTTTACGATGTCGTATTCCACCGGGGTCAGCACGCCCCGCTTTTCCAGAATGGCCTGAGGAATACGGGACTTGCCGATGTCGTGCAGGCAGGAGGCCAGCGCGATCTGCCCGATCTTTTCCTCGTCCAGGCCGTAGCGGCCGGTCTGCCCCGTCAGCTCCCGGGCGATCAGCTCGGTCAGCACCTTCACATAGCAGATGTGGTGGCCGCTCTCTCCGTTGATGGTCTCGGGCATTTTGTCGGCGGAGATCTTTGTGAGGGCAAAGGATACCGCGCCGCCGGAGCCGGTCATTGTCAGAGCGTCGTATTCGGTGGGCATAGACAATCTCCTTTATACAAAAAAACCGGCCGCAACAAAGAGCGTTGCGGCCAGTCAACCATGCAGAAAACTCTGTTTAGGCACTAAGGCTTTGCGTCCACGGGTTTGCCCGTGTTTGCCGATAATTCATATCAGTATACCTCATGATAGCACAAAAACCGCCATCTGTGAAGCGTTCCGGCGCTGGCAAAGTGACGTTTTTTCCGCCTTTGTTTCAGCGCGTGTTACAATCCTTTCCACAAAACCAGCGCCGGGTCCTCCCCCGCCGCCTCCCGGTTGGCAAAACGCACCGCCGGCCGGCCGGTGATGCCCTCGGGATACAGGCAGGCGGAATAGTCATACACCTTGTCGCTGCCCGCCCGGGTCTGGATGCGCCCGCAGATCATCAGCCGCTTTTCGTCGCCCCGCAGCAGCACCACCGAGCCGATGGGCAGAAGATTTTTGTGCATCCCGGCACCCCCTTTTTCTTTTATTATACAGGCCCCGGAAAGGGGGCGCAAGGCCGGCCGCCCTTGCCATTTTGCGGGATTTTTTGTAAGATGGAGCCAGAACTTCTTGAGGGAGGAGAATCGGGAAAATGAACGACGAAAAAACTCTGGAACAGGCCCAGCAGGCCTTCCTGCTGGATACCCTGCAAAAACTCCTCGGGCAGGACAGCCCCAGCGGCTTCACCCACAAGGCGACGGCCCTGGCCAAGGACATTGCCGAAGGGCTGGGCTTTGAGGCCCGGCTCACCAATAAGGGCAACCTGGTGGTGAAGGTGCCCGGCCGGGAGACCGGCCGCACCGTGGGCCTGTGCGCCCATGTGGACACCCTGGGCCTGATGGTGCGCTCCATCACCGCCGACGGCATGCTGATGGTCACCCGGGTGGGCGGCCCGCTGATGCCCACCCTGGACGGCGAATACTGCCGCATCTACACCCGGGATGGCAAGGTCTACACCGGCACGGTGCTCAGCCTCTCCCCCGCCGTCCATGTGCAGGACGACGCCGCCACCCGCCCCCGGGACGAAAAGAACATGGCGGTGCGCATCGACGAGAAGGTGCGCAGCAAGCAGGACTTGGAGGCCCTGGGCATCGCCGCCGGCGACTACGTCTGCTACGACCCCAAGACCGTTGTTACCGAAAGCGGCTTTGTGAAGTCCCGCTTTCTGGACGACAAGGCAAGCTCCGCCTGCCTTTTGACCCTTTTGTGGCGGATGCACGCCACCGGCCAGCGGCCCCGGTTCGACAGCTACTTCACCCTCACCGTCCACGAGGAGGTGGGCCACGGCGGCGCCACCCTGCCGGTGGTGGACGAGCTGCTGGCGGTGGATATGGGCTGCATCGGCGAGGATCTCTCCTGCACCGAGTACCAGGTGTCCATCTGCGCCAAGGACTCCGGCGGCCCCTACGACTACGGCATGGTCAGCCGTCTGGTGCAGCTGGCGAAGGAAAACGGCGTGGACTACGCGGTGGACATCTACCCCCACTACGGCTCCGACGTGGGCGCTGCATGGCGCACCGGCATGGACGCCCGGGGCGCTCTCATCGGGCCGGGCGTGCACGCCTCCCACGGCATGGAGCGCACCCATCTGGACGGCCTTGTCGCCACCCTCAAGCTGGCGGGGCTGTATCTGGAACTGGCCTGAGCACAGAACAAAACAGGAGCCGCCCCGGCGCGTTGCCGGGGCGGCTCCTGCTGTTGGGGAGGAAGGAGAAAACAGAGTTATCTTACGCCAGCGCCGCGCCCAGGGCACGGCAGGCGGCGAGGGCGTCCTCGTCGGGGGCTTCGCAGCAGATGACGCCGGGCTGGGCCAGCTGTGCGCCGGCGGCGGCGCAGCGCTCTTCCCAGCTGCGCATCCACTCTCCGTCGCCCCAGCCGTAGGAGCCGAACAGGCCCACCCTGCGCCCGGCGAGTTCTGCTTCGCAGGCGGCGAACATGGGCTCAAATTCGCTCTCTTCCAGCTGCTCCGCCCCCATGGACGGGCAGCCGAAGGCGAAGGCGTCGTAGTTCGCCAGGTCGGCGGGGCCGAAGGCGGCGGCCGGGATGAGCGTTGCCCCGCTCCCCGCGCCCTCGGCCACCGCGGCGGCCATGGCCTCGGTGTTGCCGGTGCCGCTCCAAAAAACAACTGCGATCTTGCTCATGGTCAAAAACCTCTCTTTCAAATCGTGGGGCGGGCCGTCAGCCGGCTACCGCCAGTTTTTCCAGCGGACAGCCTTCCGCCAGCCGCCGGCTGAAAATGCGGGTGCAGCGCCGCCAGGTCTCAAAGGTGTGTCGGGCGGCGGCCTCGTCGCCGTACACCTTCCAGCAGCCGGCGCACTTGTGGCCGCAGGCTCCGTTGCAGATGAAGGCCTCCACGTCCTCCGGCGGGTAGCTCAAAAACAGCCCGATCTCGTGGGGAAACTGCCCCTGGGCACGCACCCGGCGGGCCAGCTGCGCCACACACTGCCCGGGCAGGTAGCCCCGCTCCTCCAGCAGGCGGCGGGCGCCGCTGTTCTGCAGCTCCTTTTCCAGCGCCCGGGGGCGGTAAAGGTAGATGAGCGCCCGGCCTTCCCGCACCAGCAAGGGCAGCACCCGCAGCCCCTTGGGAGCCAGCGCCCGGTTCAGACGGCGCAGCTCCGCCGTCAGGGTGCGGGGGTCGTCGCAGCGGCAGGAGAAAAGGCTCCCCGCCTTCAGGCCCGCCAGGGTGGGCGAGCAGTGGCGCACGATGAGTTCGTCGGACATGGCGGCCTCCTTTGTTGTGGTTAGTTATGGCTAACTCAAAGGGAAAGAAAAAGCCCGCCGAAGGCAGGCTTCGGGAAAGAGGCGGGCAAAGCGCGGCGGCGTGTGCGCCGCGCTTTGCCCGCGGCCCGGGCGGCTTGCCGGCCGGAACATCAGCAGGGACCGCGCCGTCGTTCCGGGCCGCGCCGGGCCCATCAGAGAGAAACTGTTCCACGGCCCCGCCGTGTTTGCGTCGGCGGGCCGGGCGGAGAAAAAGCAGGGTTCAGTGGTGCCCGTGGCAGCCGCCGCAGCAGCCGGAGCAGCCGCCGGAACAGCTGCCGGAGTCGGGGCAGCCGATGCACTTTTTGCCGCTCTTTTTTGCCTTGTAAACGTAGAAGGCGGCGGCCAGAACAACGGCGGCGATGAGACCGCCGGCAATGAGGTCGGCCATCATGCGGCGCTCACTCCTTTCAGGGCGTATTCCTTGGCCAGCGAGCGGTCAGTGCGCAGGCACAGCCAGGTGAGGATGAGGGCAAAGACGGCCACGGCGGCAAGGCCGGGGACCGCGCCCGGGCCGAAGGAGCCGGTGGTGGCGAGGGTGCCGAACTGGTAGACCAGCACGCCCACCGAGTAGCCGGTGCCCATCTGCAGGCCGATGCCGGCCCACAGCCACTTTGCGCTCTTCATCTCGCTGTTCATCGCGCCGATGGCCGCAAAGCAGGGCGGGGTGTAAAGGTTGAACATCAGGTAGGCCAGGGCAGCCACCTTGGTGATGGCCAGAATGCCCGCCACCTCGGCGCCGGTGCCTTCCAGCATGGCCAGCTCGTCGGTGTCGATGAAGTTCTGAAGGCCCACAAAGCAGACGGCCAGGGTGCCCACCACGTTCTCCTTGGCGATGAAGCCGGTGACGGCGGCCGCCGCCAGCTGCCAGCTGAGCACGCCCACCACGGGCACCAGCAGAACGGCGAAGGGGGCGGCGATGGAGGCCAGGATGGACTGGTCCGCCGCCTCGGCCACCGTGAAGTTCCAGGTGAAGGTCTGCATGATCTGCACGGCGGTGTTGCACAGCAGGATGATGGTGGCGGCCTTCACGATGTAGGCCCAGCCCCGGCTGCACATGGCCTTGAAGGCGAAGAGCAGCGAGGGCACTTTGTATTCCGGCAGCTCGATGATGAAGAAGGATTTGCGGTTCTTGTAGCCGGCGATGCGGTTCACCAGCAGCGCGCCCAGGAAGATGAGCACGATGCCGGTGAAGTACATCACAAAGCTCACCCAGCCCGCCTCGTCAAAGAAGGCGCCGGCGAAGAGAGAGATGACCGGGATCTTCGCGCCGCAGGGCATGAAGGGGGTGAGCATGGCGGTGGCGCGGCGCTCACGCTCGTTGCGGATGGTGCGGCTGGCCATCACGCCGGGGATGGCGCAGCCGGTGCCGATGACGAAGGGGATGACCGACTTGCCGGAAAGGCCCACCTTCTTGAAGATGGGGTCCAGCACCACCGCCACACGGGACATGTAGCCGCAGTCCTCCAGCAGGGCGATGAGGAAGTACATCACCATCACCAGGGGCAGAAAGCCCACCACGGCGCCCACGCCGCCGATGATGCCGTCCGCCAGCAGGGCGGTGAGTAGGGGGTTGGCGTCGGCCAGGCTGTCCGCCACAAAGCCCTGGAAGGTCTCGATCTGGGCCACCAGCGCGTCGGCGATGAAGGGCCCCGCCCACACCTGGCTGATCTGGAACACCAGGAACATCACCAGCGCGAAGATGGGAATGCCCAGCCAGCGGTTGGTCAGCACTGCGTCGATGGCGTCGCCCCGGCCCTTTTCCCGGGTGAGCACCTTGCGCTGCTCCACCTTGCTCACCAGCTGATTCACAAAGGCGAAGCGCCGGCGGTCGGCCTCTTCCACCGCCTTTTTATCGGTCAGGTCCACCACGCCCTGAGAATAGGGCGCCTTCTGGCCCCTGCCGTACAGGCCCGCCGCGGCGGTCACCACCTCCCGCAGGCCGGTGCCCGCGGTGGAAACGGTGGGGATGACCGGGCACCCCAGGGCCGCCGAAAGGGCGGCGGCGTCGATGGTGGTGCCCTTTTTCTCGTTCATGTCGTTTTTGTTCAGCGCCACCACCACCGGCACCCCCAGCTCCAGCAGCTGGGTGGTGAAGAACAGGCTGCGGGAGAGGTTGGTGGCGTCCACGATGTTGATGATGGCGTCCGGTTTTTCGTGGCGCACATAACTGCTGGTGATGCTCTCCTCCGAGGTGAAGGGGGACATGGAGTAGGCGCCGGGCAGGTCCACGGCGATCAGCTCCTCCCCCGCGGGGAGATAGGCCTTCTTGATGGGGTGCTCCTTCTTTTCAACGGTCACGCCGGCCCAGTTGCCCACCTTCTCGCTGCGCCCGGTGAGGGCGTTGAACATGGTGGTTTTGCCGGAATTCGGGTTCCCGGTCAGAGCGATTCTCATATGCGGTTCCTCCTGTCTTTTGCAAACCCTGTTGCGAGATCTATCGCGAGCACCTTGGAGTTAGCATAAGCTAACCCCGGGGCGCGGCGGCGAACAACAAAAAGAGGGCAAAGCCCCCTGCGTCAGACGCAGATGGCTCCGGCCAGCTGGTCGTCGATGGTGTAGCGGCCGTCCTTGATGGCCACCACGCACCCGCCCTTCAGGCGGGACACCACGGTGATGGGCTCGCCGGAAAAGCACCCGAGGCTGAACAGAAAGGCGTCCATCTCCTCGTCGTCGGTGTCGATGGCCCGGATGATGTATTCCCGGCCGGTGTCGGCGTAGTTGAGGGTCATTTGGTTCACCTGCTTTCGGCGGAATGTGCGGCGTGAAGCGCCGCTTGTTAGTTTTGGCTAACCGCCGCCCCAAAGAAAACGCCGTCGGGGCGGCGGCGAGCGTTAGTTATCGCTAACTGCTCTATGATGATACCCCATCGGCGCGGATTTGTCAATCCCCTTTCCTTTGCGGGGGCAAAAAATTTTTTTCAAAAAGGGGCTTGCTTTTTGGACCGGGCCGTTGTAGAATGAAAAAAATTTGCAAAGGAGGACCCCCTTCGTGAAGAAACTGATCAGTCCGCTCGATCTGACCACGCAGGAGATCGACGAGCTCCTCGCCCTCGCCGACCGGATCATCGAAGACCCCCAGGCTTTTGCTCACAAATGTGACGGCAAGATCCTGGCCACACTGTTTTTTGAACCCAGCACCCGCACCCGTTTGAGCTTTGAATCCGCAATGCTCAGTCTCGGTGGCAAGGTGTTGGGTTTTTCTTCGGCCAATTCCAGCTCCGCCGCCAAGGGCGAGAGCGTGGCCGACACCGTGCGGACCGTGGAGTGCTACGCCGACATCATCGCCATGCGTCACCCCAAGGAGGGCGCTGCCACCGTGGCCGCTTCCAAGGTGGACTGCCCGCTGATCAACGCCGGTGACGGCGGCCACCAGCATCCCACCCAGACCCTCACCGACCTGCTCACCATCCACCGCCTGAAGGGCCACCTGAACAACCTGACCGTGGGCCTGTGCGGCGATCTGAAGTTCGGCCGCACCGTCCACAGCCTCATCCGCGCCATGATGCGCTATGAGAACATCAAGTTCGTGCTGGTCAGCCCCAAGGAGCTGCAGGTGCCCGACTACATCCGCGACGACCTGGTGCGCTCCGGCTACGAGTTCGAAGAGGTGGAGCGTCTGGAGGACGCCATCGGCAAGATGGACATTCTCTACATGACCCGCGTGCAGCGCGAGCGCTTCTTCAACGAGGAGGACTACATCCGCCTGCGGGACAGCTACATCCTGGACAACGAGAAGATGAAGCTGGCCAAAGAGGACATGATCGTCATGCATCCCCTGCCCCGCGTCAACGAGATCAGCGTGGAAGTGGACGACGACCCCCGCGCCGCCTACTTCCCCCAGGCCCGGTTCGGGCGCTTCGTGCGCATGGCCCTCATCCTGAAAATGCTGGAGGTGGAGTAAATGCTGAACATTGACAGCCTGGAGAAAGGCGTTGTGATCGACCATATCGAATCCGGCAAGAGCATGGAGATCTACCGTGTGCTGGAGCTGGACAAGCTGGACTGCAGCGTGGCCATCATCAAGAACGCCCGCAGCAAGAAGTCCGGCCGCAAGGACATCATCAAGATCGAGGACCGCATCGACATCGACCTGGACGTGCTGGGCTTCATCGACCCCAACATCACCGTCAACATCATCGACGGCGGCCACATCATTGAGAAAAAGCACCTGCAGCTGCCCGAGCGCATCGTGAACGTTGCCAAGTGCAAGAACCCCCGCTGCATCACCAGCGTGGAGCAGGAGCTGGACCATGTGTTCGTGCTCACCGACGCCGAAAAGGGCGTCTACCGCTGCCTGTACTGCGAGCAGGAGTACAAGCGCGGCTAAAAGCCCCGCCCTCTGCCGCCCCAGCAAGCCCGGCAGAGCGCAGACCGGCTTTCCCGGCCCCCTGTGTTTTTAACACGGGGGACCGTTTTTGGTGAATCCCCCGGCCCCTTGCCCTCGTTTTATGGGCAAAGGGTCTT
>NZ_DBFNWJ010000019.1:0-10982 GCF_048426865.1 Candidatus Allofournierella merdipullorum | reverse complement strand
CTAAAGCGCCCGTTTACGGGCGGCAAGTAACAGAACTTTCGCGGCTGGCAGACCGTACTTGCGCGACGTGACGCGCATGCTAGTATTCTAGGGCTATGCCCGCATGTGAAAAACCCCCGGCTTGGCCGGGGGTTATTTATTTTTCTCTTGACTTCTGCTGAAAAATCCATATAATGGAATTAGAATAATTATAAAAATGGTGCTGATGATCGTGACGAAGTATGCAAAGAAGATTTTGGAGATCGTGGAGCAGTCCCGTAAGCACATGACGGCGGAGCAGATTTTCATGGAACTGCGCCGCACATATCCCACGGTGGTACTGGCCACTGTCTACAACAATCTGAATCGTTTGTCACAGGATGACCTTATCCGCAAAGTGACGGTTGAAGGAACGCCCGACCGCTATGACCGTATCCTGCGGCACGACCATCTGGTGTGCAAAGAGTGCGGAAAACTGTTGGATGTGGACCTGGGTGACCTGACCACTCAACTGGAACAGAAGGTAGGCACCGCCATTCTCTCCTATGACCTGAAGCTGGTATATCTGTGCGACGAGTGCAGAAAAAAGAAAGGAATGTGAGGAAACTGAAACATCTTCCCTTATCCGTCCGTGTGGCCATTGAGCCGGACAACCCCAGCATCGTCCGCTGGGAGGAAAAGTGCATCCGCTGCGGTATGTGCAAAACGGCATGTACCGATTTGATGGGGGTGCACGGGACTTACACCCTGGAGCAGACAGGGGACAGGGCCATCTGTATCTACTGCGGCCAGTGCGCCAATGTCTGTCCGGTGGACAGCATCACCGAGCGGGACGAGAGCCCCGCGGTGCGGCAGGCAGTGGCCGACCCGGACAAAGTGGTGGTAGTCAGTACTTCGCCCGCTGTGCGCGCGGCGCTGGGCGAGGAGTTCGGCATGGAACCCGGCGCCTTTGTGGAGGGCAAAATGGTAGCCCTTCTCCGGGCCTTGGGTGTGGACTATGTGCTGGATACCAACTTCGCCGCGGACCTCACCATTGTGGAGGAGGCCAGCGAGCTCATTCGCCGTCTGACGGAGAAAGACCGGCCGCTGCCCCAGTTCACCAGCTGCTGCCCCGGCTGGGTGCACTTTGCAGAGATGTATGCTCCGGAACTGCTGCCCCATCTCTCCACCGCCAAGAGCCCCATCGGCATGCAGGGGCCCACGGTCAAAACCTACTTTGCTGAAAAGATGGGCCTTGACCCGGAGAAGATCGTTCATGTGGCCCTGGCGCCCTGCACCGCCAAGAAGTTCGAGATCCGGCGGGAGGAGATGCACGCCGCCGGCGATTACCACGGCGTGGAAGGCATGCGGGACACCGACCAGGTCATCACCACCCGGGAGTTGGCCCGGTGGGCCAAAGCCGAAGGGGTGGACTGGAACGCCCTGCAGGATTCTGCCTACGATTCACTGATGGGCAAGGCCTCGGGCGCTGGCGTTATCTTCGGCAACACCGGCGGCGTGATGGAGGCCGCCCTGCGTACCGCCTATGAGTACGTCACCGGTGAAAAGGCGCCCCAGGAGCTGCTCCGGTTGGAGCCGGTGCGGGGTTATGAAGGAGTCCGTGAAGCCCAGGTGCAGGTCGGTGAACTGACCCTGCGTGTGGCTGTAGTCTACGGCACCGCCAATGCCCGGCGTTTTCTGGAGCGCATGAAGGCGGAGGGCAGGGAATACCATTTCGTGGAAGTCATGGCCTGCCCGGGCGGCTGCATCGGCGGCGGCGGACAGCCCAAGGATCTGATGAAGGACGCGGACGAGACCCGCAAGAGCCGCATTGCCGCCCTTTACCGGCGGGACGAGGCCATGACCCTGCGCACCAGCCATGAGAACCCCGAGATCAAAGAAGTTTACGCTGCATTTTACGGCCAGCCTCTGAGCGAGATGGCGGAAAAAATGCTTCACACCAGCTATCGGGACCAGAGCAGCCTTCTGCACAAGCAGGCCGGGCCCGACAACAACAAAACAACAAAAGGAGAAATGAAAGTTATGAGCAAGTGGAAATGCAAAGTTTGCGGTTACATCTACGAGGGCGACACCCTGCCCGAGGGCTTCACCTGCCCGCTGTGCAAGCAGCCCGCCTCTTCCTTTGAAAAGATCGAGGAGGCCCCCGCCAAGGGCGCGAACAAGTACGCCGGCACCCAGACCGAGAAGAACCTGCAGGCCGCCTTCGCCGGCGAGTCTCAGGCACGCAACAAGTACACCTACTTCTCCTCTGTGGCCCAGAACGAGGGCTTTGAGCAGATCGCGGCCCTGTTCCAGCTGACTGCTCAGAACGAGATGGCCCACGCAAAGCTCTGGTTCGAGGAGCTGAACGGTCTGGGCGATACGGCACAGAACCTGCAGCATGCGGCCGAGGGCGAGAACTACGAGTGGACCGACATGTACGACGGCTTTGCCAAGACCGCCGAAGAGGAAGGCTTCCCCGAGCTGGCCGCCAAGTTCCGGCTGGTGGCTGCCATCGAGAAGCGCCATGAGGAGCGTTACCGCGCTCTGCTGCACAACGTGGAGACCGCTCAGGTCTTTGAGAAGAGCGAGGTCAAGGTTTGGGAGTGCCGCAACTGCGGCCACATCGTGGTTGGCACCGCGGCTCCGGAAGTCTGCCCCACCTGCAACTACTCCAAGAGCTTCTTCGAGATCCACAGCGACAACTTCTGAGCGTAAAACCGATCGAAAAGGCCGGCCCTGCGGGGCCGGCCTTTTTTTCGAAAATTGCAACAGAAAGCGTTCCATGCTATGATAAAGCCGTATGAAACGGCCGCTTTGAAAGCGGAAACGGGGGATAGTATGCTTCGCACCGATGAACTGACATCCATTTTGAAAAACAAACACGCGGATCTGGACCGATATTTTGAGGACTGTGCGGGGGAGATGCTTTACACGGACATCGGGGAATACCTGTGCGCTTTGCTGGAGAAGCATGGGCTGCGCAAGACCGACCTGATTTTCGCTTCCGGCCGGGAGCGCAGTTATTGCTATCAGATCCTCAACGGAACACGCCGCAATCCCTCCCGGGACACCCTGCTGGCCATTGCGCTGGGGCTGCGTTTCAGCCTGGAGGAGACCCAGACCATGCTGCGCATCGCGGGCCTTTCTCCGCTGTATCCGCGCATCAAAAGGGACGCCGTCATCCTGCAACAGCTGGCGGCGGGGAAAACGCTGTTTGAGTGCAACGAGAAGCTTTCCGAATGCGGTGAGATCGTTATTGGATGATGGATATGGAACGTGAAGACTTTATTTTTCTCGAAGCGCTGAACAGGCATGGAACGGTCTTTCTGGTACGTCAGAACTCCACCGGGCGCATATTGGTCGCGAGGAAAGCGGCGGCAGACCAAACCGGCGTTTTTGAAACGCTTCGCACGATCGACAGCGGCCATATTCCGGCGATCCGGGCCATCGAACCGCAGCCGGACGGAACCGTGCTTGTTTATGAGGATTACATCCAGGGCGTTACACTGCGCAAGGTACTGGACGACTGCCAGCCTCGCCTGGAAAAGAGCGACGCCGTTGAGATCGCCCGACAGCTCTGCCGGGCGCTGGCGCAGGTGCATGCCGCCGGGATCGTTCATCGGGACATCAAACCGGAAAACATCATTCTTGGGGTGGACTCGCAGGTCTATCTGATTGATTTCGGCATTGCCCGCGTGGAGAAAGCGGGCCGCAGCGCCGACACCGAGTTTCTGGGCACGCAGGGCTATGCCGCGCCGGAACAGTTCGGCTTCTGCCAAAGCGATGCGCGCGCCGATATTTACGCGCTGGGCGTTGTGATCAACCAGATCGTGACAGGAAGTTTTCCCAACGAAGCGCAGACCGACGGGCTATTGGGCGAGATCGTTGTCAGGTGCATCAATCTGGACCCTCAGCAGCGGTATGCCTCAGTGAGGGAACTCGACGCCGCGCTGGCGGCGTTGCCCCGCAGCCCACGGCCTGCGTATTGCAAACCGCAGAAAAAGCGGATCGCTTTTCCTTATCCCCTTTGCCTTGTGCCCGGTTTTCGTTCGGGAACGCCGGAGAAGGCCCTGTTCGCGGTTGCGGCTGTTTTCTGGTTCTTTATTTTTGCGGCGGCCGGCTTTTCTTCCGCGGCAAACGACCCGGTGGATCTGGTGATCGTGGTGGGGATGCTGACCATTCCCGTGGGCGCCTATGTCATCGGTTTCGATCTGTTCAACATCCAGCGCCATGTCCCTCTTCTGAATAAAGTGCGGGGCACATATACCCATCGCGCCCTGACAGCATTCACTGTTGCGCTTTGGAGCGTCGCGGTGTTTTTGCTGACCGGGGTGGTGGCGGCCGCGGTCAAAGCGGTGATACGCTGAGCGTTTCTTTTCCATTGTCTGCTGACAGCCCACCAAATGTGTCCGGGAGCGGTATATACTGTGTGGTACATACCGCAACCTGGTTGCAGGAGGAGGCTATCCAAAATGAAAAAGATGTTGTCCATTGTTTTGGCGCTGATGCTGATGTTCAGCGCCGCGGCCTGCTCAGACGGAGGGCAGACCGAAGAGTCGAAGGCGTCTTCTGTCAGTGCTGCGGCGCCGGCGTCGGCCGTGGTGACCCTGCCTGAAACGGTCATGTACGACGAAGGCGGGATCAAAATCACCGCCACCGGCCTGGACGAGGATTCGGTGTTCGGCCCGCAGGTAAAACTGACCATCGAAAATGATTCGTCCGCGGGCGTGCTCGTTCAGACAGGGTACTGCGTTGTGAACGGCTGGGCGGTCGGCTGCAGCCTTTCGCAGGAAGTCTCTGCCGGGAAAAAGGCCGATGCCGAGATGACGATCTCCCGCACAGATCTGGAGAATGCCCATGTGGAAACTTTGGCGCAGATCGAATGCACGCTGCGAATGATCGACCCGGAGAGCTTTGTAAACAGCACAGAAACCGGCTGGATCACCCTTGCCACCGATGCGGCGGAGCCTGCGGCCCTTCAGCCGGAGGGGACGGAGCTCTTTGCCGAAAGCGGCATTCGGATCACCGCACTGGAACAGACGGACTCTTTGATGGGGAAAGGCATTCGGCTTTACATTGAGAACAGCACGGAAGCCGACTACACCTTCACCGCGTCCGAAGTGTCGGTGGACGGATACATGGTGAACGGAAATCTCTATGCCGACATTCCCGCGGGGCGCAAAGCGATCGCCGAACTGATTTTGCTGGATGATGAGGAGAACAGCGAGCGGATCGAGAATATGACCTCTCTGGAATTCTGCGTGGATCGGCTGAACCTTAACGACCTCACTGACCATGAAACGGTCGGGCCGTTTACGGTCGCCTTTTGAGCCGGGGAGGGAAGAGAGATGAAAACAGGAAAACTTGTGATCGGTATTTTGAGCATCGTCCTGTTCCTTCTGGTCGCGCTGCAGTCCTGTGCGGCCGGCCTGGGCAATACCCTCGCCGATAACGGAGAGGTGAGCGGTTCGGCCGACTTTTTGCTGGCGCTGGGCCTGCTGGTGGCGGGCATCATCAACATCTGCACCCGCAAAGGCGGCAAAGGCGGCTATGTTGCCGCCGGGTTCTATATCCTGCCTGCGCTGCTTGCCCTGCCCAACGCGGGCAGCTACGCCGACCTGTATATCTGGGCGGTGATCGGCATCGCCTTCGGCGTGTTTTCGGTGATCGCGACCAGCCGGACGAACCGGCTGTGAATGGCGGAACGAATCCGTAAAAAGGCTCCGGCTTTTTGGCCGGGGTGCCGTAAGTAAACGTCGCCGAGAAGCGGGCGCTTTTGCGGTATCGCGGCGTCAAAGCGCCTTGACAACCACCAAGGGTGCCTGCGGCGCTATTCCTTGCGCTCCCATCAAAATCGCCCGCTTCCTGGTGCTGCGCAGTTCTGCCCCAGGATTTTGGATGAAGAAAGCACAAAGAGCGGCCCCTCAAGCCTTGGTGGCTTGGGGGGCCGCTCTGCGTGTTTTATGCGCCAAAATCCTACGGCAGAACCGCCGTTTTCTTATGCCATCCCGGCGTTTGGCCGGGGCCTTTTTGCGTGGCCGGGAAAACGTCCGCACAATGGGATAAATTGCCTGCTATACTGGGCACAGAAGGGCAGAAAGTTGGCCAGGCACCCGTATATGTGTCCGCTTTTGTGGAAAAACAAACAATATGTTGACTTTTTGCCGAGATGGAACTACTATATATGGTGTATCCTGAAAACGACGTTGGGAGGGAACTGAAATGAACGTACGCAAGCGCAGCGGCAAAGTTGTGCCCTTTGACGCTGAATTTATACGCCGTGCCATTACGCTGGCTGCGGCCGCCGCCGGAGAACACGACCCCCAGAGAGTGGATGACGTGACTGCCGCGGTGGAAGAAAAACTGTCTGCCGGCCAGGACATCGTGGACATCGAGCGCATCCAGGACGCGGTGGAGGAGACCCTGTTTGAAAAGCAGCTTTATCGAACTGCCAAGACCTACATCCTCTACCGGGTGCAGAAGGAGAAAGAGCGCACCAGCGGCGAGTGGAAAGAGGGCATCCTGACCAGAGAGTTCCTCAGCCCCTATAAGCACGCGCCCAATCCCATGGAGCAGCTGGGCGCCTTTGTCTACACCCGCACCTATTCCCGTTATCTGCCCCAGCAGGGCCGCCGGGAATTCTGGTGGGAGACGGTGCGCCGTGCGGTGGAATACAACGCCTCGCTGGCCCCCACGCCCCGGGAAGAAGCGGAAAAGCTTTATGACAACATCTACCATCTGCGACAGTTCCTGTCCGGCCGCACCCTGTGGGTGGGCGGCACGCCGGTGGCGGAAAAATACCCCATGGCAAACTACAACTGCGCCTTCACTGTCATCAACGACTTCATCGCCTACCACGACCTGTTCTACCTGCTGATGGTGGGCAGCGGCGTGGGCGTGCGGGTGCTCAAATCCGATGCCGACCAGCTGCCGCCGGTGCGCACCGATTTGAAAATTCTGCACAAGTCCTATGACCCTGTCCCGGCAGCAGAGCGGCTGGAGTACACCAACCTTACCTTCCAGCGCGACACCGCCACTCTGGCCATCGGCGACTCCAAGGAGGGCTGGGCTCAGGCGCTGACCCGCTACTTCGAGCTCATCACCAACCGGGAGTACGAGGGCGTGACCACCCTGGTGGTGAACTACGACTCCATCCGTCCGAAGGGAGAGCGGCTCAAGACCTTCGGCGGCACTGCCAGCGGTTCCGGCTCCATGATGACCATGCTGGATAAGATCCACAAGGTGGTCACCGCCGCCGGCGCCCGGGACGGCGCGGTGCGCACCCAGCTGCGGCCTATCGACCTTTTGGACATCGCCAACATCATTGGCGAGAACGTGGTCTCCGGCGGCGTGCGCCGCACCTCGGAGATCGGCCTGGTGGACGCGGACGACGAGACCTGTATCCAGGCCAAGTCCAACCTCTACCGCCAGGTGAACGGCCACTGGGAGATCGACAAGTCCATCGCTCACCGGCAGATGAGCAACAACTCCATCTTCTACCGCGAAAAGCCCACCCGGGAAAAACTGCATTGGCACATTCAGCAGATGCGTTATTCCGGCGAGCCGGGCTGGATCAATGAAGAGGCGGGCCTCAAGCGCCGGCCCAACTTCTGCGGCTGCAACCCCTGCGGCGAGATCCTGCTGGATTCCAACGGCCTTTGCAACCTGACCACCGTAAACGTGATGGCCTTTGTGGGCGAGGACGGCACGCTGGATCAGGAGGGCCTGCTGGAGGCCCAGCGCCTGTCCGCACGGGCTGGCTACCGCATGACCTGCCGGGAGCTGGAAATGTACCGCTGGGACCGGGTGCAGAAGCGCGATCGCCTGCTGGGCTGCTCTCTCACCGGCTGGCAGGACATGGTCAACGCCACCGGCATCGACCGTGACCAGCAGGCAGAACTGCTGGAGCAACTGCGGGCGGCTGCCCGCAAGGCGGCAGACGAGATGGCCGCGCAGCTGGGCGGCAACCGGCCGCTGCTGGTGACCACCCTCAAGCCGGAAGGCACCCTGTCGCTGCTGCCCACCGTGTCCAGCGGCGTGCACTATTCTCATTCTCCTTATTACATCCGCCGTGTGCGCATCACCGCCACCGACCCTCTGTGCCGCGTCTGTGAAGAACTGGGTTACCCGGTGCTGCCCGAGGTGGGCCAGGACCCGGAGGACCCCACCACCAAGGTGCTGGAGTTCCCGGTCAAGGCCCCTGCAGGACGGGTGAAGGGCGATGTGACCGCCATCGAGCAGCTGGAAAACTACAAGATGTTCATGGAACATTACGTGGACCACAACTGCTCCATCACGGTGCACGTGCGGGAGAACGAGTGGGCCGATGTGGAGCAGTGGGTCTGGGACCATTGGGACGATGTGGTGGCCCTGTCCTTCCTGAGCTACGACGACAGCTTCTATGAACTTCTGCCCTACGAAGCCATCGACAAAGAGGAGTACGAGCGCCGCAAGGCGGAGATGCGCCCCTTCAACCCGGCGCTGCTCTGCCGTTACGAGCACGAGGAGACCGAGCTGGACATCGGCGCCTCCGACTGCGTGAACGGCGTGTGCCCCATCCGCTGAGTTTTTACAACGAGAGCCGTCTGCTCCGCGAAAGCGGGGCGGGCGGCTTTTTGTCTGCCCGCAGAAGGCCTCGGCGTGGTTGCCCCCGGAGAGGCCGTCTGCTATAATGAAGAGGATATAAGGGCGGCAGGCCGCCCGCAATAAAATAGCGGAATGCGAGGGAACAAGTGACATGAAACGTTTGCTGTGTATCCTGTTGGCACTGACCATGTCGGTCAGTCTGTTCACCGCCTGTGGCGGCGGCGACGAAGGGACCGCTGTCTCCGGCGGCAGCGCCGAGCCCGCCGTGGAAGCCACGCCCGAGCCTACCCCCGAACCCTACGAGGCGAATGTGCTCACCGGCTACGAGAAAGACGCCGACTACCCTGAGGGCCAGCGTATCACCGCGGTGATGGTGAACAACATCGCTCAGTGCCGGCCTCAGCGAGGCCTGTCAGCGGCGGACATGCTCTTTGAGATCAAGGTGGAGGGCGGCATCACCCGCTTCATGGCTTTGTTCACCGACTACAACAACATTCCGGACATCGGCCCCGTGCGCTCTGCCCGCGACCAGTTCTTCCGCCTGGTGCTTCCCTGGCAGCCGCTCTATGTCCACATTGGTCAGAGCGTGGTTCAGACGGAATACATCACCAACTACAACTACGACGAGTGGAACCTGGAAGGTAAATACGACAGCAACCTCAGCTACCGTGACAAGAACCGTGTGAACTGGGCGGGCAATCATGTGGCCACCGAGCACACCGCCTACACCAACGGCCAGCTCATCGCCGATTATGTGGAGCGTCACGACGTGGACGACCGCCGGATGTACAACTCCACCTTCTTCGACTTTGTGGACTACCGCGACCCCGCCAAGGTGCTCACCGGCGAGCATCTGGAGGACGGCGCCAGCGCTGATGCGGGCCGTGTGACCATCCGCCACTCCGACTATTACCGCACCCAGTTTGACTATGATTCCAGCCTTGGCCAGTACGCCATGGCCCAGTATTACTCCGCAAAGGGCAGTTATATGGATACGGTGGACGAGAACAACGGCCAGCAGCTGATGTTCGACAACCTGATCGTCCTTTTTGCCGACATCCACCGCTATCCCGGCCACGACACGTCGGACCTGCAGTACGCCGAGTACGGCTGGGGCGGCGTGGGCTACTACTGCTACGGCGGCAAGATCGAGCGCATCCGCTGGCAGAAAGGCACCCCGCTGGATACTTTGCGCATTGTGGATTTTGAGACCGAAGAACCCTTTGCGATCAATTGCGGCAAGACCTATGTGACCGTGGTGGACGAGGACGAGATCCCCGGCTTCACCTGGGAATCTCTGGAGACCGCCCAGGATGTGCAGGAGGCTCCGGCCAGCGAGACCTTTGTGGAAAATGAGGATTGACCCCACGGCAAGATAAGCACCAAACAAAAACCAACGGCGGCAGACCCTTTTGGGCCTGCCGCCGTTTTGATTTGCGGAGAAGGATGCTTCAATCCCACCAGAAATGCCATACGGTGGAGCGGCAAAGCGTGTCTGCCAGAACGCCGAGATGCCAACCGGAGCCCTCGTCTACATCCGAGCAGAAGCTATACTGCTCTGCCGCAAGTTCCAGGGCATTCTCGCGGGAAACAGGGGAGGGCAGATCAAATTCCAGCGTGTCGTGAGAGATCACGGCCGGCACCGCGCCGTATTGCTCGAACCAGTATTTGGCGGTGGTCATCAGCCGAACGGTATCCGGGCAGCTGTTCCAGCCGCCGAAGGGCAGATACGCAAAAACTTCCCAGGGGCCCTTCACCGGCACCTTTGCCAGAATGAGAGGCGCGGTCATGCCGCTGAAAACGTCCCAATAGCCGGCGAAGCAGTCGTTCACTTCTCCGCCTTCCATTCCCGGCGCCTCCTGCGGCGGCTCTCTGCGCCATCCGCGCATCCGTTCAAAGAGTGTGCTGCCTTCCTCCAAAGGGAGGGCAAGGGCCTGCCGGCGAAATTCAGCCACCCGTTTCGGGTCAAAAGAGCAGTTGTCCCGGTCAGCGCCGGCTGGCCGGGCGTTCATGGAGAGCCATTCCCAGAGGAGCTTGTCCGCTTTCACCAGGATGGGGACAAAGCCTTCTGCCGGGCCCTCTTCCCGGGCACGGCGGTAGGCGGCCATGATCGCGTCATCGTCCTTTACGGGGGCGAAAAAAGTGCATTCGCAGGCCAGATATTCCATCATGGCCGCAGCGATGCGGCCGCCCGGCAATGCTCCGATTTCCATTCGCCCCAACTCCTTTGACTTTTTCGCTGCTTCAGCGGTTCGGTTTCCATTATTATATCACGCGCTGCAAGCCGTGAGATTTGCAGTTTCGATACAGTTTGCAGAAGACCCTGTGCTCCTTCCGGCGCTATCCTGACGGTAGGGCCCGCCTGCGCGGGCAGACTTTGCGGAGCAGTGTCTGCGCTCCGCCCCGAAGGGAGCAGTCATCATGAAAAAAGAACA
>NZ_DBFNWJ010000018.1:0-13974 GCF_048426865.1 Candidatus Allofournierella merdipullorum | reverse complement strand
AAAGCGCCCGTTTACGGGCGGCAAGTAACAGAACTTTCGCGGCTGGCAGACCGTACTTGCGCGACGTGACGCGCATGCTAGTATTCTAGGGCTATGCCCGCATGTGAATAACCCCCGGCTTGGCCGGGGGTTATTTATTGTCGCCGGTTGCAAGAAAATACCACCGCGCCGCCCGCAAAAGGCATTGCAACCACCGTGGGATTATGGTAGGGTAGAAGTGACCGGCAGCGCCGGAAAACAGCGTCAGAGAGGTGCAAGCAGATGAAATGCTTTCTCACCGGCAACTTCAACTTGCCGAACTCCAATGAACTGAACCCGGAAAACGGTCTGGTGGACAGGCTCCGGGAGGCTCTGCCCACGCCCTGCGAGGCGGTTTACGTCTGCTCTGCGCCGGACATTCCTGCCCGTACCGACCGCTATGCAAAACAGGCCCGGGCCAGCTTTGAAGCGGCGGGCTTTTCCTTCAGCGGCTTCACCGTGCTGGACGGCAGAAACCAGCAGGAGACGCAGGCGCTGGTGCAGCAGGCTGACCTGCTCTTTTTCGCCGGCGGCCATGTGCCCACCCAGAACCGCTTTTTCCAGCAAATTGGCCTGCGCCAGGCGCTGGAAGGCTTTAACGGTGTGATCCTGGGCGTCAGCGCCGGGTCCATGAACTGCTCCGAAGTGGCCTATGCGCCCCCCGAGCTGAAGGGGGAAGCCCTGGACCCTGACTATCCCAAGTATTACGACGGCCTCGGCCTGACAAAGACCATTCTCATTCCCCACTACCAAATTTTAAAGACCGACATCGTGGACGGGCTGCGCCTCATGGAGGACATCACCTATCCGGACAGTGTGGGCAAAAGATTCTACGCCATCGTGGACGGCAGCTATATTTACCTGGATACCGTCGCCGGCAAGGAAGAGATTTGCGGCGAGTCCTATATCATCGAGAACGGCGCGCTCACGCCGCTCTCGGTCTCGGGCGAAGTCGTGACGCTGAGTTGACAACAAAAAAGAGCCATCCGAACGGATGGCTCTTTTCGTTTTAGTCCTTCACGCCGCGCCGGACCTGCAGTAGCACCAGCACAAGGCTGACGCCCAGCAGAATGTGGCCGATGCCGGCAATACCGGAGATCGCCGCGGTCATGCCGGAGGAGAGGGGAGTGCCCAGCACCTGGAGCACGCCGCGCACCAGGAACATCACGCAGGTGAGGTTCAGCCCCGCGTGATAGACCGCCAGCACCCGGCCGTTCTTGGGGCCGGAGAACGCGAAGGCCTTTTCCAGCAAAAGCAGCAGCAGGAAGAACACGGTCCCCAGCATGAAGTAGTGAACGTGCACCACCGAAAGGGTGGTTTTGGCGGTAAAGCCGAAGAATTTGGTGAACTCACGGTAGAATACACCGCCGACCATGGCGAGAATGGCGTACAGAAGCGCAGTGTTCATAAAACGTTTCATGGCAAGATCTCCTTTTCAGCATTCTTTTTTCATAGCAAAGTAGCCAATGAGCACCGTCCAAACATAAGCGCAGGTCTTGGGGATCATCAGCATCCCGACGAGGGGCACCGCGTCCGCCCACAGCACCACCGGGATGTAGAACCCGAAGCTCAGCACGATGGTCAGCCACATCCAGCGGAAGGCGCTGTCACCGTGCTCTTTGGTGCTGCGATAAAACAGAACGATCACCACAAGCCCCAGCAGAGCGAAGGGGATATTGCGCCAGATGCCCCAGCTCAGGGGCGCATCGGCGCTGAGCCACTGGTTCTGCGGCATCATGCACAGAGCAATGCGCACGCCCGCCAGAACATAAACGGCCGCGGTCAGCCCGCTCTGGCCGCTGACTTTGTAGCGCTGACGCCAGACGTAGTAGAGCAGCACATAAAAGACCGTCATAGTCACAGAGGTGATCCACTTGCCCAGGCCCAGCGCCACGGTGTAGTTTTCCAGCCCGGTGGTGCACAGAGCCAGCGCACGGGGAATGAGGTGGAAGGAGTCGCCCGCCCCCAGTACCACGGCCATCCAGCCGAACAGGCGGAACTGGCGGCTGTTGCCGCTGCCCCGGATCATCCGGATGCCCAGGGTGATCACCGTGATGAGATACACGGCGTCGAACAGAGTTTCAACGATCGCTTGCATAATGGTTCTCCTTTGATGTGGATTTAAAGGGCGCGGCGGCTGAGTGCCGCTTTGCCGTAATTTCGCCCGAACAGCAGCCCGGCCAGCAGCGAGCCGCCAAGCCCGGTGTAGAACACGGCGATAAAGCCTTCCGGTGCAAGCCCGCCGGCCCGCAGAGCGATGCCCAGCGTCATCATCGCCGCCATGATGGCGACGGATTTTGCGTCAAAGAATTTCAGAAAGAAATGCCGATCTTCCCTGTACGCCGAGATGCGGGCGGTGTGCTTTTTGACCAGCCTGCCGAACACAAAGGTCTGAAACAGCGCAAAAACCAGCGCGCTCAAAAGGAAATTCATCGCCGTCCGGTGCGCCGGATAGGCCGAAAGCCCAATGCGAAGAATGTTGAATCCGGCTGCGCCCCAAACAAGACAGGCGAGCAGCAGCAGGGTGTCGCGTTTTACTTTCATGTTCTGCCTCCTTTGGTGAACGATGTTCATTTTGCGGGATTAAAAATTCCCACGGTTCAGTGGGAATTCTGGTAAAGGGTCCGCCGCACCAGTTCCAGCACGGTGGAGGGGTCGTAGTCCTGCCGCAGCAGGGCAGAGAGCATCAGCGAAAACAGCACGTCGGCGAACTTTTCGGCGGTGAAGCCGTCAGTGAACGCGTCCGGGCGGATGTTGGGGTCTCGCCGAAGCACGGTGCACAGCCCTTCCAGAATGTGCTGCCAGGTCTGCTGCATCCGGCGTCTGCCGTCCGACTTTTCCTCCCGCATGAATCCCAGCGAGTGGAGGTTGAAAAAGCCGGGGTACTGGTGGCAGCCGTATTCCATCCGGCTGTACATCCAAGAGATACAGGCCAGCGTGTCGCGAAAAACGGCCTCGTCCTCCGGGCGATGGAAGATCTCACACCACACGCTTTCCACCGCCGCGCCCACCAGCGCAGACTTGGAATCGAAGTAGTTGTAGATCGAGCCGACCGACACTCCGCACGCCGCCGCCACCGAGCGAATGCTCACGGCGGACCAGCCCTCCCGGCGGATCAGTTCCCGGCTGGCTTTCAGGATGTCTTCCCGGGATGTAACAACGGTATTCATTCCATCACCTCAATATGAACAATGTTCATTATAGGCGCGAGGCTCCTGCTTGTCAAGTGTAAAAGTTCAGAAAGGAAGACGAAAGCCTCACGGCAGACAGCGAAAAAGCGCTCTTCCGGACATATCGTCCGGAAGCGCGCTTTTGTTATATGTTGTGTATCATTCCCACTCGCCGAGTTAAATCCATTTCTAAACTTTTTTGTATAGAGGATTTGATTCGTCGTGGTTTTATTTGATGCAGATTATCCTTATCCTAAGGTCTATTCGGACTTTTGCTATCAAAAATCTATCCGGGCCATCCTATCAGGGGTTTTGCTTGAGACGGACGATTGGGTGGCTTAGGAGTATTATAGCACTAACAGAGCACTTTGACAATCTTTCCATACACTATTAGGGTATCTCCATCATGAACTTCGATAGGCTGGTATCCAGCATTATCCGAGCAAAGAAAGACCTTTCCATCTTTATGTAGCAGTTTTTTACAGTAGACTTCCCCATTAAGGAAAAATGAACCACTTATCCCATCAGCTATTTCACTTTGCTTTTTGACAACGACAATGCTTCCGTCTGGAATATCCGGCTCCATACTGTCACCAGATACATGAAGCGCAAAGTCCCCGTCCTCAACATTGGTTTCATATTCTACAAAAGGTATGTCGCTATCTAATATGTTCTCGCCTAAACCAGCAGATAGAGGAATATCATATAGAGGAATGGTGCGTTTTTTCGCATTTGCCATTATGTCGAACCTTTTATTAGTGGGAATGTCTTTTGTCCATTTTTGAATTTCAGAAACAGCGTCTGGTATATGAGATCCAATGTGATCTGGATTTAAACAATACATGAAGCACAAAATATCCTTACAAGTACGTCGTTTCTCATCTTCGGAAATAAATTCGTAAAAATTCAAGTCAGAATGCACCCCGTATATATGTGCTTGCAAATGACTTTCACCGTTAAGAACTAAACGGTACATGAGGTTTTCAAAATAACTTGAATGCTCTCCCAAACTTTTATTACCTTTGGATTGAAAGATACCTCGGAAATCCCTGTTCCATAAATGAAGGTGGAAAATGCTTCTAAAGAGCACCGCATGGCGTTACCAATTGTCAAGTCCAGACCTTTTGTATCACCCGTAGCATACCGAAAAATCATATCTAACAATTGGCGATACTCGTTATATGTTTTCCGCTTTGTTGCACATACTCTAATACTTTGGCCAGATAGTTCAAAGAAATTACTTTTAGCAATTTTATCGCTCTTACCAAACAGTATTCCCATCTCATCGGCTATCTTTTGCAAATCAAAAAAAGTCAACAAATCGTGCGTTAAAAACAGAATCTTACTTTTCGAATTACCTACAAGGATATTTTTCGTTTGGTAACGCAAAAAGGAACTTATGCCAACTTTGTTTTCAAAGTCAAAACTTGAAATCGGATCATCAATAACTACCAATTCCTCATTTTGATACAATTTTTCAATATCCTGGTTTGCCAATATCTGTGTAAAGAAGTAACACAGAGCAATGCCATTCCCGCCTCACAGCGCACCAAAAAGCGCCCCCATCAGCGGGGCAGCCGCCAGCATCACCAGCGAGAAGGTGAGGGAAGACACCGACACCAGCGTCGCCCGCTGGGCGGAGGGTACCATCCCGTTCAGCACCACGTCGCTGCGCACGTCCAGCAAGTCGTCCAGCATGCCGGCCAGAAAGCCGCCGGCAAAGGCGACGGGAAGGGAAGGGACGGCGGCCAGCACCGCACCGGCAAACACCCCGCCCGCGCACAAAAGCGCCAGCAAACGAAAGCGAAGCCGCTGGGCAAACCTTGCGGCCTGCGCGCCCAGCGTACCGCTCAAGGACAGGACGAACAGCACCGGCCCCAGCCAGCCGGCGGGCAGACCCAGAGCGGGCAGCCGCGCCTGCAGCAGATAGAGCAGCATGGTTGCCACGGCTCCCACCGCGGCGTTGCAGAGCATCAGCCGCAGCACCTTCGGGCTGTGGAGGATGAACACGGCGCTCTCCCGCACTGCGCTGCGGATGCGAACGGCGGCGCTGCCGGCGGAAACTTCCCGTTCCGGCTCCCGCAGCATAAGCGCAGGCAAAAGGCCCGTAAGCGCCAGGGCCAGGTCTACGCTATAGGCTGCCCGCGGGCCCAGCCACAGAGCGAAGCCGGCGCACAGAGTGGCCAGCGCCGAGCCCACCCGCCATAGTGTCAGGTCGTTCACGGCAAACTGCTGATAAGCCTCTTCCCGGCCACACTCTTTCAGGCTTTCATAAGCCAGCGCCTCCCGGGAGCCGGAGGCGAAATTGTAGCCCAAGGCGCTCAGGGCCATGGCGAGGCAGACGCCGGCCATGGAGCGGGAGAGCAGCATGGCGGCGCTGGCCGCTGCGAACATGCACTGGCTGGCCACCATGGACTTCTTGCGGCCGAACACGTCGGCGATAATGCCGGAGGGCACCTCGAACAAAAAGCTGACAAGGTGGAAAACACCTTCTGCCAGACCAATTTCGGCCAGGGAAAATCCTCGTGCTGCCAGCAGCGCCACCCAGGACGCGCCGGCAATTTGCAGGCTGCTGATGGCCGTGACGGCGTACAGCCTGCGAAGCTGTTGTTTGATTTTAAACATAAAAAATCTCCTTTTCTCACAGTGGTCTGCAAGCAAAAGGAGACAGAGCGCAAATTTTAAAAAGCCGGGAAAAAACCGCGTCAAAAAACGGTCTCGGCCTTCAAAAAGGGCGCACTATCCCCTTGAAAGGCCAAAACAGTGCCTTTTTTCAGCTGAACGTTGGGGAATTTCCAGAACATCCGTGCGCCCTCCTTTCCTGTTTTCTGCCCAAAATTGTAGCACGCCCCACCGCCCGGTGTCAAGGGCGGGGCGTGCCGCTTCGTCACGGTTCTCTTGCCGGTGAAAAATCCGCCAGCACCGTCAGCCGGCCGTCGGCATAGTCCGCCGAGATGGCGCAGCCCATCTCCTCAGTCAGCGCCCGGGCGATGGAAAGTCCCAGTCCGGTGGAGCTTTGGCCGGTGTCCAGCGTGTAGTAGCGGTCGAAAAGGCGGCCCACCACCACCGGGTCCAGCCCGGGCGCATGGTTGGAAAAGGAGACGCGCCCGGCGGCGTCTAGCGTGACCTTCAAATCCCCGGCGCTGTATTTCAGGGCGTTGGACAGAATATTCCCGAACACACGGCCCAGTGCGCCGCCATCCAGCAGGAAGCGCCCCTCGGGCTCTTCGAAAACCAGCTCCGGCTCGATGCCCTTTTGGGCGAAGGCCCCGTAGAAAGAGAGCAGGGCCTCCTCCAGCGCGCGGCGCAGGTCCATCGGCTGCAGGGCCGGCGGCTGGTCGGACACCGCCAGCGAATAGCGGAACAGTTCTTCGGTGAGCCCCTTCATCGCCAGGGTGCGGCTTTCGATTTGTTCCAGATAGCGCGCCGCGTCCGGCGACAGCTCCTGCTGCTTCATCAGTTCCAGATAGCCGCAGATGGCGGTGAGGGGAGTGCGCAGGTCGTGGGAGATGTTGGTCACCGCCTCTTTCACCTGCCGGTCGCCCCGCTGATACCGCTGGCGCTGGCTGCGCAGCAGACGCAGCTGGGCGTTGATGTCCGAGGCCAGCCGCCGCATGTGAGGGTCGCGGCTGGGCAGGTCGATGAGAGTGTTGGTGTCTGTTGCCAGCCGGTCCTGAAAGGCCTTCCCGATCTGGCGGGCACAGCGCTGCAGCAGGCGCACTTTGAGCCAAAGCAAGCCGACGGCTGCTAACAGCACGAACACAAGAAACGGCAGAAAACAGTCCATAAAACCCCTCACTTCAAATCTTTCTTTTGGAAGATGCACGCTCCTGCCAAAAGGGCAAGGGTGGTGAACAGAGCGGAGAAGGCCAGCATCCGCAGGGGAGAGTCGACCTCTACGCCGCGCACCAGCTGAGCCTGACCAGCGGGCAGAAACTCCAGCGCCCAGGTGCAGGCGGTGCGCACCGCTCCGGCAAGATACATGGGATTGGGGTGGGGCTCCATCTCCTGAAACGCGCCGTCGGCGTACACCACACCGCTGATCATTTCCGGCTCGCTCAACCGGTCGTAGAACGCGCTGGCCGTTAGCACAAGGCCCAGCCAGACCGCCAGCGACAGCACCACCGTCACCGCTTTGTTGGCGGGCAGCAGATTGACCAGGGCGAACAGAGCCGCGAAGGCGGCGGTGAACCCGAAAATTACCAGAAGATAGGCAAAAAACTCGCCCGGCCCCATGGAGAAAGGCCCCATCCACAAAAGGCCCGGCAGGCCGCCCAGCAGCCACATCGCCGCAAAGGCGAGGCAGGCGGCCAAACAAATGAGATAGTCGGCCAGATAGATGTGGACGCGGGAGTGGCCGACCACGAGCTTGTTGCGCACCGTGCCGTCCGAGAATTCAGCGCTCAAAAACAGGCTGAAAAACACGGCGTAAAGCCCGCCCAAAAAGGTGGCGAGAGCAAAGTAGTAGCTGTCCAGCGTGCGCGCAAAACCGGACTGGGCCAGCTGCTCCGCCGCGCGGGAGCCGCTCCAGATACTGAGAAGCGAGCAGAGAAAAACGCCGGCCAGAGTCAGCCAGAAGGCCTTGTAGTGGCGCAGCCGCGCCCAGTTTGCCCAAAGCAGCTTATTCATGGCGCTCACCTCCCACCAGAGACAGGAAGTAGCTTTCCAGGCTCTCGTCCTTTTCCTGCGCGCTGCGCACCTCGCAGCCCGCCTCGTTCAGAGCCAGCGCCAGCCGGGTGAGGTTCGGACTGCCGAACACGTCCGCCTGCTCGTCGCTGAGCACCTTGTATTCCAGTCCTTCTTCATCCAGCACACGGGCGAGCACGGGCACGTCCGTCACCGTCAGCCGCACGCACTTACGCCCGTTGCGGGCCAGTTCTTCGGCGCTTACCTCCCGCACCATTCTGCCGCCGTCGATGAACCCGTAGCAGGTGGCGAGGCGGGCCAGTTCGTCCAGCATGTGGCTGGACAGCAGCACCGTGACCTGATGCTCCCGGTTGAGTTTCAAAATCAACTCCCGCACGTCGATAACGCCCTGGGGGTCCAGCCCGTTCACCGGCTCATCCAATACCAGAAAGTCCGGCGAGCCGCACAGCGCCAGGGCGATGCCCAGCCGCTGACGCATGCCCAGCGAGAAGTGGCGCACCTTCTTTGCGCCGGTGTGCTCCAGCCCGGCCAGGCGCAGCAGGGCGGGGATGTTATCATCGTCCGGCAGACCCAGCACCAGGTTTTGCAGCGCCAGATTCTGGGCCGCGGTCAGTTCCGGGTAGAGGGACGGGGTCTCCACCACCGCGCCCATACGGCGGCGGGCGGGGGAGAGGTCTGCCTCGCCGTAGCGCGCGCCGCAGAGGGTGAAACTGCCGGCGGTGGGCTTTTGCAGGCCGCACACGATTCGGATGAGGGTGGTTTTGCCCGCGCCGTTCTTGCCCACCAGCCCGTAGATGGAGCCTTTCGGCACCTGCATGGTGAGGCCGTCCAGCGCTTTGCCGTGACGGTATTCCTTGCAAAGACCATTGGTTTGCAGGATGTATTCCATGTTCAAAGTTGCCTCCTTTGTTTGATGGCTCCATCTTACCGTGCAGCCGTCAAGAAAGCGGCAAAGAAAAGCGTAAAGATTTCGTCAAGATTCCGTGCCCAGCCGAAAGCCGATGCCCCAAACCGCCTGGATATACTCCCGGCCGCCCGCCTGCCGCAGCTTTTTGCGCAGGTTGCTTACATGTTGTTTGAGGGATGCGTCGGTGCAGTCGGGGGTGTCGATGCTGATGCTGTCCAGAATGACCGCCTTGGACACCGCCTGCCCGGGATTGGAAAGAAGCAGCTTCAGAATGGCGTATTCCGTCCGGGTGAGGTGAACGGGGCGGCCATCCACCGTCGCTTCGCGGGAAAGGGCTTCCAGCCGGATGCCGCCGGCCTCCAGCGCCGGCCCGGCGGGCTGTTCGCTGCGCCGCAGCTGCACCTGGATGCGGGCCAGCAGCTCCCGAAGCTCAAAGGGCTTGGTGACGTAATCCGCCGCGCCCCGCAAAAGCAGGTCCACTTTGTCGTCCACGCCGGCCTTGGCGCTCACCACGATCACCGGCACGCCACGCATCCGTTCCAGCAGTTCCTCGCCGGGCAGCCCGGGCAGCATCAGGTCCAGCAGCACAAGGTCGGGCCGGCCGCGCTCCAGCAAAAACACGGCCTCGGTGCCGGAATAGGCCCGCTGTACCTGATAACCCTCTTTTTGCAGCACTTCCTGCAGCATGTCTCCGATGGACTGGTCGTCTTCGATGATGAAAATGGTTTTCATGGCGGCGCTCCTTTTTTGGCGGGTGTTCGTCAGATATCATACCACAAAAAAGAGCCGGCTGACGAACGGTCAGCCGCTGCAAATGAATTTTACATTTCTTTCCTTGTCAGAAAGGCTCCAAACCCCGCACAAATGAGCAGAAGGGGAGCCAGACGGACGAACAGCCATTCAAAGGCGTGGAACAGCGTGCCGGCCACGGCGGTCTCGGGGTCGCTGAGGTCCCAGCTCAGGTAGGGGCTGCCCAACGTCAGCAGAAGGGCCAGCATGACCGCGATTGCCGCGCAGGCCAGCAGGAACAGCCAGTGAAGCATCCGCCTGGTGGCGGCCTTCCTCCGGGCCAGCTGCAAATTGATGACCTCCAGCTTTTTGCAGATGACTTTCAGGTCGTCCGGCTCCTGCGCGGCGGCGGTTTCGCCCAGCAGGGCGCTCACCGGCGTTTCCAGCGCCGCCGACAGGGCGAGCAGCAGGTCGGAATCGGGAACGGAAAGTCCCTGTTCCCACTTGGAAACGGTCTGCCGCACCACCTTCAGCTTGACGGCAAGCTCTTGCTGGGAAAGGCCTTTTGATTTTCGGAATGCTTTGATGTTTTCGCTCAACATTCGGGCTGACCTCCTTTGTTCGGTTCTGCCATCATTTTACGAAAAGGGGGGCGTTGCCGCAAGCAACGCGGGATAACATCGGCCTCGGCTCCATCAAAAAGACCCCGGCGGCGCTGCGGCCTCCGGGGTCCATGCTTTTGAATGAAGGGGGCGGCCCTTCGTTTTATTCAAATTCCACCGTTGCGGGGGGCTTGCCGGTGCAGTCGTAGAGAACGCGGTTCACATGGGGCACCTCGTTCACGATACGGCTGGTGGCCTTGGCCAGCACCTCCCAGGGCAGGGGGGCCGCCTCGGCGGTCATGAAGTCGGCGGTGGCCACGGCGCGCAGGGCGATGGCGTAGTCGTAGGTGCGCTCGTCGCCCATCACGCCCACGCTGCGCATGTTGGTCAGCGCCGCGAAGTACTGGCCCAGGCCCTTGTGAGCGCCGGCGGCCTCCACTTCCTCGCGGTAGATGGCGTCCGCCTGCTGCACGATCTTCACCTTCTCGGGGGTCACCGCGCCGATGATGCGCACGGCAAGGCCGGGGCCGGGGAAGGGCTGGCGGCTCACCAGATACTCGGGAATGCCCAGCTCGCGGCCCGCCTGGCGCACCTCGTCCTTGAACAGGTCGCGCAGGGGCTCCACGATCTCCTTGAAGTCCACATAGTCGGGCAGGCCGCCCACATTGTGGTGGCTCTTGATGACCGCGCTCTCGCCGCCAAGGCCGCTCTCCACCACGTCGGGGTAGATGGTGCCCTGCACCAGGAAGTCTACGGTGCCGATCTTCTTGGCCTCTTCCTCAAAGACGCGGATGAACTCCTCGCCGATGATCTTGCGCTTTTTCTCCGGCTCTTCCACGCCGGCCAGCTTGTCGTAGAAACGCTGCTGGGCGTTCACGCGGATGAAGTTCAGATCATAGGGGCCTTCGGGACCGAACACGGACTCCACCTGGTCGCCTTCGTCCTGGCGCAGCAGGCCATGGTCCACGAACACGCAGGTGAGCTGCTTGCCCACCGCCTCGGCCAGCATGACGGCAGCAACAGAAGAATCCACGCCGCCGGAGAGAGCGCACAGCACTTTGCCGCTGCCGATCTTGGCCCGCAGAGCGGCCACGGTGTCCTCCACGAAGGAGTCCATCTTCCAGTCGTTGCCGCAGCCGCAGACGTTGTGCACGAAGTTGGAGAGCATCAGCGCACCCTGTTGGGTGTGCAGCACTTCCGGGTGGAACTGCACCAGATACAGGCCCTGCGCAGCGTTTTCGGCGGCGGCCACAGGGCAGCTGTCGGTGTGGGCGGTGATGACAAAGCCCGGCGCGGGGGTCTCGATATAGTCGTTGTGGCTCATCCAGCAGATGGTGCTCTCGCTCACGCCCTGGAACAGCTTGGAAGAAGTGTTCACAAACACCTCGGTCTTGCCGTATTCCCGCTCGGCCGCGCGGCTTACCTTGCCGCCCAGCACATGGCTCATCAGCTGCGCGCCGTAGCAGATGCCCAGCACGGGAATGCCCATCTCGAACAGTTCCTTGCCGATGGTGGGGGAGTCCGGCAGATAAACACTGTTGGGCCCGCCGGTGAGGATGATGCCCGCGGGCTTTTTCTCCCGCACGGCTTCAAAGGCCTTTTTGTAGGATACGATCTCGGAATATACGCAGCTTTCGCGCACGCGGCGGGCGATCAGCTGGTTGTACTGACCGCCGAAGTCCACCACTAAGATGGTCTGCGCCATGGATTGCCCCTCCTTATGATAGTAAATGTGCACAATGAAATATGGCCTATTATAGCATAATCAAACAAAGGTGAAAAGCGGCACAACGCAATTTTTTGCCCTAAAACGCAAAAAATATCCCCGGCCGGGCGGCCGGGGAAGGGAAGAGCTCACTTTTCGCGGTAGATGCTCACGCTGGGGAAGGCAAATTCGCAGCCGGCCTGCTCCATCAGACCCATCAGGTCAAGGTTCACCTCTTCCTGGATCTTCAAGAAGTCGGCCAGCGCGCCGGTCTTGGCGTAGTACTGTACCAGAATGTTCAGGCTGGAATCACCGAAGCCGGTGAACTGCACCCGCACACTGTCCTCCCAGACGTCCTCCCGGGCGGCGAGCATAGCGCGAATGGACTCCATCAGCGTTTCCAGCTGGGCGCGTGTGGCGCTGTAGGTCACTCCCAGGGTGAATTTCGCCAGCCGCTTGTTGATGCGGCTGTAGTTGGTGAGGGCCTCGTTCACCACCACGCTGTTGGGAATCACCAGCTGGGCGTTCTCCAGCGTGCGGATGCGGGTGGAACGGAAGGCGATGTCCTCCACTTCGCCCTCGCCCACGGTGGTCTTGATCCAGTCGCCGATGGCAAAGGGCTTTTCAAACAGCACCATCACGCCGCCCATGAAGTTGGTGGCGTAGTCCTTGGCGGCAAGGCCAAGAGTCAGGCTGACCACACCGAGGCTGGCGATAAGGCTGGCAACGGGCACGCCCACCTCTTCCAGCACCATCAGCACACCGAAGGTGATGACCACGCCTTTCAGCAGGCGGTTGATGAAGTTGGTCACGGTGGGGTCCATCTCGATGGCAAGCCCGCCCTGCACCCGCTGCACCATCAGCGGGCCGATGTCGCTGGCGCCCACAAGGCCCCAGGCCAGCATGGCGATGAGGTTGATGTTCAGCAGTTTGTCGAACCAGGGGGCCAGCATTGCACTGTACTGCGGGGGCAAGGGAAGCGCCATCAGTGCGAAGTAGAGGCCGATGGACCACACCAGCACCGGCAGGGGCTTCGCAAAGCCGCGCACAAAGATGAACAGCACCTTTTTGGAGCGCTTTTCGGATTTTGCCACCAGCCAGGGGCACACTTTATAGCGTACCACGCGGCTGACGATATAGCACGCGGCAAACAGCCCGACACAGATGGCCAGCTGCACCAGCGACCCGGGGTTTTCGGCATAGTAAGTTGTAAAGACGTCCAGCATTTGCAACATCCTTTTCAGTTGGAATGGGGAAAGCCCAAGCATATTATACCACGCCCCCTGCCTGTTTGGCAAAGATATGCCGCAGCAAAAAATATGCACCAGGTACGGAAAATTTGCCCGCACCGCTTGCAAAACGGCAAAGGCGCGCTATAATGATAGCAGAAAGTCTGTTTCAGGGCGGGGTGAAATTCCCCACCGGCGGTAAAGCCCGCGACCACCCTTTCGGGTGCTGATCCGGTGAGATTCCGGAGCCGACGGTAAAGTCCGGATGAAAGAAACGGAAGCTGCTCCAATGCTTTTGATTCGCCCTGCTGTATAACGGCAGGGCGTTTTTTGTTTGCACGGGGCACATCTCCCGGTTCCAACTGTTGCCGGCTTTCGAAAAATACTTTTTTGAAAGGCCGGCTTTGTCTGCCGGCCGGGAGGGAATCATTATGGAAACCAAAGCAAAAGCTCGTCCTATCCGCCTGCGCGCCCTTGTGGTCACCGCGATGCTGTCCGCTGTGGGCTGTGTGCTCATGATGCTGGACTTCCCGCTGCCCATGCTCATCCCCAGCTTCGTCAAGATGGACGTCTCCGAGCTGCCGGCGCTGCTGGCGGCCTTCAGCCTGGGGCCGGTCTCCGGCGTGGTGGTGTGCCTGATGAAGAACATCCTGGCCGCCATCTTCCACGGCTCCACCCTGGGCATCGGCGAGGTATGCAACTTCTTGATGGGCGCGGTGTTCACCGGTGTGGCCGGCCTCATCTATAAGCACAGCAAGACCCGCAAGATGGCGGTCATCGCTGCTCTGGTGGGCGCTGTGGCCATGGCCGTGGCCAGTGTGCCGGTCAACTTCTTCTTCAGCTACCCGGTCTACGCCGCGGCTTTCGGCGGTATGGAAGCCATCATCGGCGCCTACCAGGCCATCAACCCCAACATGACCAGCCTGCTGGGCTGCCTCATCGTGTTCAACATGCCCTTCACCCTGGC
>NZ_DBFNWJ010000017.1:0-25023 GCF_048426865.1 Candidatus Allofournierella merdipullorum | reverse complement strand
TAAAGCGCCCGTTTACGGGCGGCAAGTAACAGAACTTTCGCGGCTGGCAGACCGTACTTGCGCGACGTGACGCGCATGCTAGTATTCTAGGGCTATGCCCGCATGTGAATAACCCCCGGCTTGGCCGGGGGTTATTTATTTACTTTTCGTAGTAGAAACAGCCGATGCCAATGGCGCCGGGGCCGGTATGGCAGGCGATGCTCAGAGACAGGGGCGCCGAGTGCACACGGCACCGGGGCAGCCGGCTCTGGACGTACTTCTGCCATTTCAGGCCGATCTCCGGGTCACCGCTGTAGGCGGTGCCCACATGGAGGTTCATGCCGTTGAAGCGGCCGGTGATGTCGTCGCAGATGGCGTCCAGCATCTTCTCCACCGCCTGGTGCATGCCCCGCACCTTGGCGTAGGCATCGATCTTTTCGCCCTGAATTTGCAGCACCGGCTTGATGTTCAGCACCGTGCCGATGGCGGCGGCGGCCGGCGTGATGCGCCCGCCCTTTTTGAGATATTTCAAATCGCTGCAGGTGATGTAGATGCTGGCGTCCAGCGCGTGCTGCTCCAGCTGGGCCTTCACCTGGGCGCCGGTAAGACCGCGCTTGACCAGGCGCTTGGCGTCCAGCACCGACTGCATCTGGGTGAGGGAGATGCGCTTGTTGTCCACCACCTGCACCCGGCCGTCGTAGTCCTGCGCCAGCGCCGCGGCCGCCGCGCAGGAGCCGCTCAGACCGCTGGTCATGGGGATGTAGACCACTTCGTCGTGGTCGGCCAACAGCTTTTCCCACATTCCCGTCACGTCCGCCGGGCTGGGCATGCTGGTGGTGATGTCCGCGCCTTCGGCCTGCGCCTTGTAAAAATCTTTCGCCGTGAGTTGTACGCCTTCATACAGCCACTGGCCGTTGATGGAGAAGGGCATCGGAACCACATATACCCCCATCTTGCGGGCCTGACGTTCAAAAATGCCGCTGTTGCTGTCCGTCACGATCGCGATCTTCATGATCCTGCACCCTGTTTTCAAAAACCTTGTCCGCCCATCAAGCCGGCGCGGACGCTTACTTATTAAATAATGCTATCATCCGCCGGGGCATTTGTCAAATCGGCGAAGGCTAAAATTCACTGGCACATCCGGCTGTTTTGTGCTATAGTTAGTATGAAATTTTATGCGCTGAACGCAAAGGAGCATTTCCGGCATGACCTACCGTCTGAACGACAATACCGGCGATTCCGTCGCTGTTCCCCAGCTGGTGTTCCGCCATCTGGACCGGGCCGGCGGCGACCCCGTGCGGGTGGCCTTGTACATGATCGCCACCCGCTGCACCGACCCCAAGACCATCGCCCACGACCTGAAACTCAAGACGGTGGCCTCGGCCCAGAGCGCGCTGGAGTTCTGGCACGGCGTGGGCCTGCTGGAAAAGGAGCAGGGCGGCGCGGCGACCCCGCCCCCCGCCGAAAAGGCCCCGCCCCTCACTGCCGACCAGCTTCGGATGGCCGCGCTGCGGGACCCCACCGTCTCCATGCTGGCCAGCGAGGCCCAGACCTGCCTTGGCAAGGCGCTGGGGCAGAAGGACATTCAGCGGGTGGTGTCGCTGTATGTGAACGAGAGCATCCCCGCCGAGGTCATCCTGCTGTGCGCGGCCCACATCGCCGGGCAGGGCCGTCACTCGGTGGCGCAGCTGGAGCGGGAACTGGACCGCTGGGCCCAGGAGGGCGTGGTCACCGGCGAGGACGCCGAGCGCCATCTGCAGCTGCTGGCCGACCGGGCGCGGCATGAGCGCACCGTGGCGGAACTTCTGGGCATGCCCGCCGAGGATTTGACCATGGCCGAAAAGAACTGCGTGCGCCGCTGGTACGAGGAATACCGCTACGACGACGCCATGGTGGCCGAGGCAGTTCTGCACGCAGGGGCGGGCAAGGACGCAAAATACGTCAACGGCATTCTGAAAAGCTGGCACGGAAAAGGCTGGCGCACCCTGGCGGACACCCGGGGCGCCGGCGGGCTGGAGGGCAACAACATCCGGGTGGACCGGGCGGCTCCCAGCGGCAACGATATTTTGCGCCGGGCGCAGAACCGCCCGCTGCGCCTGAAACGGGAGGACTGAAGCCATGCGCACGAAAACGGAACTGCTGAAAGAAGCGCAGCGCAAGACGGCCAGCGCCCGCCAGCGGGCCATGACCCTGGCAGCACAGCGGCGGCAGGCCGCGGCGGCAGCCATTCCGGAGCTGGAGCCGCTGGAAAGCAAGGTGCGCTCGCTGGGCGTGCGGCTGGTACAACTGGCGGCGGCGGGCGCGGAGGAAGCGGAGCAGAACGCGGCCCGCGCTGAGCGTGCCGCAGCGCAAAAACAGCTGGAGACCCTGCTGGCAGACAACGGTTACGGCCCCGCCAGCCTGGAGCCGGCCTTTTCCTGCCCGGTCTGCAAGGACACCGGTACCGCGAACGGGCGGCTGTGCGCCTGCGTTTCCCGCCGGGCCCGGCAGCTGCGCCGGGAGGAAATTGCCAAGGAGTCGCCCCTGTCCCTGTGCGGGTTTGACTCGATGGAGCTGCGCTACTACCCCGACGAGCCGGACGAGGCCACCGGCGTGAGCATCCGCACCGAGATGGCCGAGACGCTGGCCGCTCTGCGGGACTACGCCGAGGGCTTTGACATGAAGAGCACCAGCCTGCTGCTTTGCGGCAACGCGGGGCTGGGCAAGACCCATGCGGCGCTGGCCATTGCCCAGACGGTTCTGGAAAAGGGATTTGACGTGGTGTACATCAGCGCCCAAAGCCTGTTCGGCCAGCTGGAACGGGACCGTTTTGCGGACGACTGCCCGCTGATGGAGGCGGTGCTGGAGGCGGACCTGCTGGTGCTGGACGATCTGGGCACCGAGTATGTGAGCCCCTATGTGCTCAGCTGTTTTTACAACCTTTTGAACACCCGCCTGCTTGAACAGCGGCCCACCGTTTACACCACCAACATTGTGGACGGCAAAGCCTTTGAGGCCCGCTACACCGAAAAAATCGCCAGCCGGCTGGGCGGCAGCTGCGAGCCGGTGCTGTTCCTGGGCCATGACATCCGCAAGCTGAAAAGCATGGAATAAACAAGAGAAAAGGACGTATCGCGAGGAATGAAAGAAAATATCATGGGCACAAAGCCCGTTGCGCCCCTGTTGCTGGGCATGGCCTTCCCCATCATGATCAGCATGCTGGTGCAGGCCCTTTATAACATTGTGGACAGCATCTTTGTGGCGCGGCTGTCTGACGCGGCGCTGGCCGCCGTGAGCTTTGCCTACCCGGTGCAGATGCTGACCATTGCGGTGTCGGTGGGCACCAGCGTGGGCGTGAACGCCCTGCTCAGCCGCCGGCTGGGCGAAGGCAACCGGGAAGCCGCCGACAAGGTGGCCCACAACGGCATGCTGCTGATGTTCTTCAGCTGGCTGGCCTTTGCGGTGTTCGGGCTGTTCTGCTCGGAGCTGTTCTTCAGTTTCTTCACCACGAACCCCGCCATTGCCGCCGACGGCGCGGCCTACCTGCGGGTGTGCCTGGTGTTCAGCTTAGGCATGTTCTTCCAGATCTGTCTGGAGCGGCTCATCCAGGTGACCGGGCGCACGGTGTTCCAGATGCTGAGCCAGATGTCCGGCGCCATCGTCAACATCATTCTGGACCCCATCCTCATCTTCGGCCTGCTGGGCGCGCCCCGCATGGGCGTGCTGGGCGCGGCGGTGGCCACCGTCATCGGCCAGTGGTTCGGCTGCTGCGTGTGCTTCGTCCTCAACCTCAAGTTCAACAACGAAGTGCGGCTGCACTGGAAAAAGCTCAAGTTCGACTGGCCCACCGTGGTGGGCATCTACGACGTGGGTCTGCCCAGCATCATCATGCAGAGCATCAGCAGCGTGATGAACTTTGGCATGAACAAAATTCTCATTGGCTTCTCCGAGACCGCCGTTTCGGTGCTGGGCGTTTACTTCAAGCTGCAGAGCTTTGTGTTCATGCCCGGCTTCGGCCTGACCAACGCGCTGGTGCCCATCGTGGGCTACAACTACGGCGCCCGCCGTAAGGAGCGCATCCTCTCGGCCATCAAGATCTGCATGGTGGCCATGCTCTGTGTAATGGCGCTGGGCACCCTTATCTTCCAGTTGTTCCCTGGCCAGCTGCTGGCCATGTTCAGCGAAGGCGGCGACCTTGGCCGCATTGGCCAGCCGGCACTGCGCATCATCAGCCTGAGCTTTCTCTTTGCCGGCGTGGACATCGTATTCAGCAGCCTGTTCCAGGCCATGGGCGAGGGACTTCTGAGCCTGATGATGAGCGCCTTCCGCCAGCTGGTGCTCCTGCTGCCGGTGGCCTGGCTGCTCAGCCTCACCGGCAATCTGGACGCCGTGTGGTACAGCTTCTGCATCGCGGAGGTCTGCTCGCTGATGCTGGCCACCTTCTTCTTCCGCCGGACCTACAAAAATAAAATCCAGCGGCTGGACACCATTGAGTTCAAGTAAACGCAAAAAGCCGCCCGCGCATGAGACCCATGCGCGGGCGGCTTTTTTTATTTGTTTCAGCTGTGCTTTTGCTTTTCCAGCGCCTCCTCCAGCGCCAGGGAGATCTGGTCGGGGCAGGAGGTGGGGCGGGGGCCGCAGGTGGTGCCCCGCATACGGCGGATGGCGTCGGCGGCGTCCATGCCCACCAGCAGGCTGCTGACGCCCTTCAGGTTGCCGTTGCAGCCGCCCACCACTTCGATGCTGTGGATGGTGCCGTCGTCGTTCAGGGTAACAGTGGTGCTGCGGGAGCAGGTACCGCTGTTTTTGCGGGTGATGGTTGTCATTTTGGTTTCCTTCTCTCTTTTACGCTTTCTTTGCTTTTGCCAGTTCGTTCAGCCGTAGCACTTCCTCATCGGTGCAGCGGCACAGGCCCAGCGGCCGGGCTTTGCCGGCATGAAGGCCGTGGAAGTCAGTGCCGCCGGTGGTGACGAGGCCGTACTCTTTGGCCAGCCGGCGCAGTTCCTCTTTATCCTCGGGGGTATTGCGGGGGTGTTCTATCTCCACACCGTCGATGCGCCCTGCCGCGGCCAGCTCCCGCACCAGCTCCATGCTGTTGTAGACGCTGGGATGGGCAAACACCGCCACGCCCCGGGCGGCCTTGATGACCGCCAGGACCTTATCCACCGGCTCATATTCCGGGTTGTGGAGCACCTTGCCGCCCTTGGCCCCGAAGAGGGCCTTGTAGTCCTGCTGATAGATGCCGTCCGCCAGGCCGTACTCATAGAGCACGCGCATCAGGGTGCTTTTGAAAATCACGCCGCCGCCCTCGTCCGCCATGCGGCGGGCGTCCTCCAGTTTGAACTGGGGATAAATTTCTTCCAGTTCTTTGGCGCTCTGGGTACAGACGGCGTTGCGTCGCGCCGCCATGGTACGGCAGTGGGCCGCCAGCTCGGGGCAGTCCTGATCCGGCCAGTAGCACAAAATGTGCACCTGCCGCCCCCGTTCAAAGTCGTAGGCGGTAAGCTCGGTGGCGGGGATGAGGTTCACGCCCTCTGCCGTCGGGTGGGCATAGGCGTACTCCACCGGCAGCATGGTGTCGTGGTCGGAGATGGCCAGCCATGCAAGGCCCGCCCGGGCCGCCAGCTTGGGCAGCACGGGGGCGGGCAGCGCCCCGTCGGACCAGGTGGTGTGGGTATGCAGATCGCCGGCCATGGGGTTCACCTTCCTTTGGGTCTTAGCCGTGCTTGTAGTAGTTGATGAGGCAGCCGTCCAGCAAGATCTGCCGCTCGTCCGCCGTGAGGGGGGCGATGGAGAGGCTGAAGGCCTTGGGGCCGTTTTCGCCCAGCACATAGGCGGGGATGCTCTCCAGCCGGTTTTCGGCCAGCAGCGCCCGCGCGCCAGGGATGAGGACGTAGTCGCCCAGGCCGAAGGGGGTGGGGCCGTCCAGCTGGAAGGGCAGCATGCCCCAGTTGATGAGGTTGGAGCGGTAGCGCTTGGTGGCGTATTCCACCGCGATATTGGCCCCCGCGCCCAGCACGCGCTGGCAGCTGGCGGCCTGCTCACGGGCGGAGCCGTCGCCGGGCTTCACCGCGTAGATGGTGCTGGCGATGGCCAGATCCTTCCAGGTGAGAGCCTCGCAGCCGGGCACGGCGTGCACCCGGGCCAGCAGGGCGTCGCTGCCCTTGCCGGCGGCGCGGTCGGCCTCCTCGGCCTGCACCGCCTTGGCGCGGCCCACATAGGCCGGGTCCTTGCGGCTGAGGGTGAACTCCGCCAGGCCCAGAGGATTGGAGCGGTAGCTGCTGGTCTCGCCGCTGGGGATAAGCTCGTCGGTGGTGGTCACCGGGTCGGTGATGTAGCTGGTGACCTTCAGCAGCAGGTTGTCGGCCAGAGGCTGAATGGCGGGCCAGTCCTTGATGTTGGGCCCAAGGCGCAGCAGGCTGTCGTAGTCGCCCTTGCCCCAGCCGTTGTAGACGCGGCTCTTGTAGCTGGAGTCATCGAACTCATACTCGGGGATATGGGGCTGGTAGTCGATGTCGGTGGCGGGGGTGAGGATGCCGCCCATGCGGGTGGTGGCGGCGATGGAACGGGCGTCCATCAGCGCCACGCCGGCGATCTGGCCGTTGCCGGGCTTGGAACCCTCGCGGCTGGGGAAGTTGCGGGTGGTGTGGCGGATGGACAGCGAGCCGTTGGCCGGCACGTCGCCCGCGCCAAAGCACGGCCCGCAGAAGGCGGTGCGCACGGTGGCGCCGCCGGCCATCAGGCTGGCCAGGGCCCCGTTCTTCATCAGCGCCATCATGGTGGGCTGGCTGGAGGGGTAGACGCTCAAGGCGTACTCCCCGTTGCCGCCGGAGAAGCCTTCCAGAATCTGGGCGGCCTCGCAGATGTTGGAGTAGGTGCCGCCGGCGCAGCCGGCGATGACGCCCTGGTCCACCCGCAGGCGGCCGTTCTCGATCTTGCTCACAAGGTCCAGCTTGACCTTGCCGCCCACCAGCGCGGCGCAGTCCTCCTCGGTCTTGTGGAGGATGTCCTCCAGGTTCGCGTTCAGCTCTTCAATGGTGTAGACGTTGGAGGGGTGCATGGGCAGGGCGATCATGGGCCGCACTTTGTCCAGCGCCACTTCCACAACACCGTCGTAATAGGCCAGCTCCGCCGGGGCCAGGGGCTTGTAGTCCCCTTCCCGTCCGTGGACGGCCAGATACTTCCGGGTGGTCTCGTCGGTGACCCAGATGCTGGACAGGCAGGTGGTCTCGGTGGTCATCACGTCGATGCCGCTGCGGTATTCCAGGGGCAGGTTGGCCACGCCGGGGCCCACGAACTCCATGACCTTGTTCTTCACATAGCCATTGGCGAACACCGCGCCGATGATGGCCAGGGCCACGTCCTGGGGGCCCACGCCGGGTACGGGCGCGCCGGTGAGGTGCACCGCCACCACGCCGGGGCAGGCCACGTCGTAGGTGCGGTTCAGCAGCTGCTTTGCCAGCTCGCCGCCGCCCTCGCCGATGGCCATGGTGCCCAGAGCGCCGTAGCGGGTGTGGCTGTCGGAGCCCAAAATCATCTTGCCGCAGCCGGCGTACATCTCGCGCATATACTGGTGGATGACCGCCAGGTGAGGCGGCACATACACGCCGCCGTACTTCTTGGCGGCAGACAGGCCGAAGAGGTGGTCGTCCTCGTTGATGGTGCCGCCCACGGCGCACAGGCTGTTGTGGCAGTTGGTGAGCACATAGGGCATGGGGAATTTGGTGAGGCCCGAGGCACGGGCGGTCTGCACGATGCCCACGAAGGTGATATCGTGGCTGGCCATCGCGTCGAATTTGAGTTTCAGGGCGTTTTCGTCGCCGCTGTGGTTATGGGCCTGCAGAATGCCCCAGGCAATGGTGCCCTTTTTCGCCTCGCTGCGGGCGGCCTCGTCAAAGCCCAGCGCCGCCAGGGCGGCGGGGGCGTTTTCGTCGGCGGGGACCCACTGACCCCGGGCGTAGTACATTCCGGTCTTGGAGCAAGTGACCATGAAAAGCCTCCTTTATGTCCGGGCTGCGGAAAGCCGCGTCGCGGGACTGTTGTTTTTTACAAAAACTTTCTTGTTATTATAGCACAATCGCCCGGCTTTTGAAATGCCGGGCGACACTTTTTGTGTTCAATTTTCCGCCTTTTGCGGGTGCAGCACGCCGTTTTCATCGAACCAGCCGCTCTCACTGACAGAGTTGAGGTGGTCCAGGATGCGGGTCTTCTCCTCCTCGTCGGTGAGGATGGAGGTGCGTCCGCCGGTCTGCACGCAGGGGATGAGCCGAACAGTGGCGTTCTCCGCCCCCGGGCCGGTGAGGGTGACGGTGAGCAGGGCGCTGTCCATGGTTTCCATGTTGAACCAGAAGTTGCCCAGGCTGTAGAGCACCGGCACATCTCCCCGCCAGCCGGCCCCCTGCAAAATATGGGGGTGGCTGCCCACGATGAGGTCGGCCCCCGCCTCGGCAAAGAAGGTGGCAAGGTCGGTCTGGGCCTGCTCCAACTGGGTGCTGTACTCGGTGCCCCAGTGGACGTAGACCACCAGATAGTCGCACCGGCTGTCGGCCTCTTCGATGACCTGCACCGCCAGTTCCGGGTCGTAGCAGCGCAGCACGCCGGGGCTGTCCTCCCCTGCTTCGGGGGTGAGGATGTATTTTTCCGCCCGGGTGCAGGCCACAAAGCCGATGGTCAGGCCGTCCACCGTGAAGTAGCGGGGCGTCATGGCCTCTTCCAGATCCGCGCCCGCGCCCACATAGGCGATGCCCGCGTCGGAGAGAGTGGTCAGGGTGTCGGCAAAGGCGTCGGCCCCGTAGTCAAAGCAATGGTTGTTGGCAAGGCTGACGATGTCCACCCCCAGCTGCTGCCAGATGGCGGCGTTCTCCGGACGGGAGCAGAAGGTGAACTGCTTGCCGGGCATGGGGCTGCCCCGGTGGGAAAAGGCGAACTCGTTGTTGGAAAGAAGAATGTCCGCGCCGCGCATCTCTTCCAGCAGCAGCGGGTCAAAACAGTCCTCCACGCCGCCGGTTTTCGCGTAGTGGAGCATGTTGTACCAGTCGTCGGCAAAGTTCACGTCGCCGGTGAAAGCCAGCGTCACTTCCGGCGTGGGGGTGGGCGACGGGCTGGGCGCGGGGGTGGTGGCAGGCGTTGGCGAAGGAACGGGCGAAGGGACGGCGGACTGCCCACCGGAGCCGGGAGCAAGGGCCGCGGCGGCAAAGGCACCCACGACGCACACGACGCCCAAAAAGAGTTTGACCGCATCCAACGGGTTCTTCATTCTTTCACCTGCCCTTGCCTTTTTTCTATAGTATATTGTCTTTTCCGCCGCCGCGCAAGGGGCCGCCGGGGCGGAAAAAGGGTTTGACATTTCTCACCCCGGCAGGTATAATAAACAAGTATTCACCTGCGGGGTTAGTACATCGGTAGTGCGTCGGCTTCCCAAGCCGAACAGGCGGGTTCGACTCCCGTACCCCGCTCCATTCAAAAAGCCCGGTTAAACGACCGGGCTTTTTCTTTTGCTCAGATGGCAAGATACGCTTCCATCGCGTCCCGCAGCCGGTTGCGGAGCAGGAACACATAGGCGGGCGACCAGTGGTAGAAAGCCTGTATTTCCTCCAGGCTGTCGCCCCGCATCAGCTGGAACGCCATACGGCTCTCATCCGGGTCCATGCGCCAGAGATAGTCGTACAGGCACACCCCGTTCTGGAAGTCGCCGTGAGGCGCTCGCAGCAGCTCCACCAGCGGCTGCTGCACCTCCTCGCTCACCGGCTGATCCAGCGAGAGACGCCCATTCCCCCAAAAATACATCGTTTGTTTTTCCTTTTTCAGCTCCTGCCACAGGATGGAGTAGGCCCGCCGCCAGCCCCGCAGGCCGTCGCCCGAAAAGGAGCCGGGCGCGTCCCGATAAACCGAGAGAAACGCCTCCCAGGCGCAGGTCCTCAGGTCCGCGTCCTTCCCCGGCAGGCCCATTTCCCGGCAAATCTCCGTGATGAATCCGTCGATGATCTCCCGCTCGCGCCTTGACAGGCTTCGTCTGGTCAGCCTCATGCCTGCCTCCCTGCGGCTTTGCGCCGCCGCGCGGTCTTTTCTTCACACAGGGCGGAAAGGGCGGGTGGCGGCGCGATCTCTTCGCAGCAGCCGATCCAGGCGCTGTGCTCCTCGTCCCACTCCATGGTGTAGACCACCGGCAGGGTGAACCCCATTCCCTCCACCAGCCGGCACAGCGCGGCGTGGTAGGTGCGTCCGCTGCGCAAGCCAAACTGCAGGTTCGGCTCCTCCCGGGTACACAGCGCCATATACCTGCCGTCCGGGCTGATCTTGGCCCGAAACGCCCTTCGTTCGCCCACCCTGCTGCGCAGCGCGCCGTTGATGGAGATCAATCCCTTTTCCGTGATGGTCAGGCGCGGGGTATCCCTGTGGTTCAGCCGGGACGGGATGTCCTGCAGCGTTTGAAAGTCGAATCGTGGAATGCTCATACTCATGACTCCTTTTCTTGATTTCGACGCGTTGTTCACGTCAAAAACAAAACGAAGGAGCACATTTATTTTTGAATTTTCAGCGTTTGCGAGGGCGCAGGCTCATCAGCAGCCCCGTCAGCATCACTGCTGTCACCGCCCCGCCGGCGGCCAGCCACACTTGGGGAATGGTGCCCATTGCCGCCCCCGCCGAGAGCAGGGGCGACGCGGCCATACCGCCCAGCTGAAGCGTCAACAAGCTGGCGGAGAGCAGAGTGGCCCGCTGGCTGGGCGGCGCGGCCTCATTCATCAGAGTGGAGGTGAGATAATCGGTGCTTCCGATGATGACATAAAAAGCAAAGTAGGCCGCCACAAACAGCACCGGCGTTCCGGCGGCGGCCAGACCTGCAAGGCCCACACCCAGCAGCGCCGTGACGGCCAGCAGCCGGGGCAGGGTGGGGCGGCGCACCAGCCGCGGCCCCAGAACCGAGCCCGCCGCCGCTGCGTAGTAAGCGCCCGCGTTGAGCGTCCCCAGCGCCCAGCCCGCCGCGCCGCCGCCCAGCAGCTCGGTAAAGCGGGGCTGATAGAACACCTCCACCGCAAAAAGGGGCGGTGCGAGGGCGGCAGAATAGAGGACCAGCGCTCGCACCAGCCCCTTGCCCCGCAGGGTAGAGGCCAGCGGGGCCACCGGGTTTGTCTGCCCTTCTTCCCGCTCTACCGGGTGTTCCGCAAGCCCCATGCCCAGCACCAGCAGCACCAGTACCACTGCGCCTTTCAACGCGAGGGGCGCCCACAGGCTGCCGGCGAGAGCATACACGCCGCCTCCCGAAAGGCAGCCCACCGCCAGCCCCACGCTGGTGAGAGCGCCGATGCGGGCGGTGCACTTTGGCAGCGCCTCCGGGCCGTTTTGGAGCAGGAATTCCTCCACCACCAGCGCGTCCAGGCTGCCGGAGGAAAAAGCCCGGGCAAGCCCCTGAAAAACCATGGCCGCCAGAACAGCCGTCATCCCCTGCCCCAAGGCCAACAGACCCAGGCCGGGCAGCAGCAGCGCCAGCGAAACAAGAAAGCTGCTTTTGCGGCCCCAGCGGTCCGCCGTCATGCCGCTGGGCACCTCAAAGACCACCGCCACCGCCGAGTGAAGCCCCACCGCCAGCGGCACCGCGGCAAGGCCGATGCCCTTATCCAGAAGCAGTAATGTGAGCAGCGGCGAGAGCAGGCCGGTGGCAAAGCTGTTCAGAAAGAGCAGTACTCCATGCTTTTTATCCAACATCCACCGGGACCTCCGCGGCGTTGTATGCCATCAGCACATACTCGTAGGCCTGCGTGCCGGGACGGGGCGTTTCCCGCTCGCTCAAAAAATCCATCATCCGGCGCTGCAGCTCCACGGCCTCTTCCCGGGTGAGATAAGCGACGCCACTGTGCATATCTCCCAGCCCCATCACATCCTCTTCGCCCAGGCCCTTCTCCCCTGCCAGCCGTTTCAGGCCCCGCACCCCGGCCAGCACCTGTTCCACCGTGCGCTGCAAAAACATCTCCTGGGCCGCGTCGTCCCCGCCGGGGGCCAGCAGCCCCAGCCGCACCGAAACGTTCAGCGCTTTATAATAGCGTGCGGTGATGCCGCGAATCTGCTCGGTGTGGTCCAGGGCCACCACCCCCAGCTCCGCCAGTTTTTTGATGTGGAAGGTCACCGACGAGGCGGAAATGCCCATCTTATCCGCCAGCTCCTTGGGCGTCATGGGCCGGCCCGCCAGCTGCAAAAGGCGCAGGATGTCCTGCCTTGCCGGATTCATAAAGGCGTTCTGTTTTTCCCGGGTATCCAGATTCACGATCTCCATGGGTATCCCTCCGTATCGTTACACTTTGTGTAACGATTATATCATTACACGATGTGTAATGTCAAGAGGGACGCCTGCCCGGAGCACAAAAAACGCCGGCGGGCTCCTTTCGGAGCCTGCCGGCGTTCTGGTTGGGTTGGCGGGATTCGAACCCACGGATGCGGGAGTCAAAGTCCCGTGCCTTACCGCTTGGCGACAACCCAGCTTATTTATAGAAAAAAGCGAACTCTTTCAAGTCCGCTTTTCCTGTAATGTGGGGTGGCTAGTGGGACTCGAACCCACGGCCTCCAGAGCCACAATCTGGCGCGCTAGCCAACTGCGCCATAGCCACCACATTTTGGTGCGCCCGGAGGGACTCGAACCCCCGGCCCACTGCTTAGAAGGCAGTTGCTCTATCCACCTGAGCTACGGGCGCCTGAAAGTTCAGGTCTCAGCGAAGCGCTGCTTGAATATCATACTATGCGAAAGGCAAAAAGTCAAGGGCTTACGAAAACTTTTTCTTTTTCTGCTATGGCCTTGCACGGCAGAATATGCTATACTGATAGCAAACGATCGGCTGCGGCGTGATTTGCCGCCCGGCCCGGAAAGGAAGTTTTAACACAATGTCGAATATCTGGCATGACATGAATCCCGCCCGCATCACTGCCGAAGACTTCGTGGCCGTGATCGAGATCGAGAAGGGCTCGAAGAAAAAGTATGAGCTGGACAAAGAGACCGGCCTCATCATTCTGGACCGCATCCTCTACACCTCCACCCACTACCCCGCCAACTACGGTCTGATCCCCCGCACCCTGTCGGATGACGGCGACCCGCTGGACGTACTGGTGCTGTGCAGCGAGGTCATCCAGCCCATGAGTCTGGTGCGCTGCTACCCCATCGGTGTGTTCACCATGCTGGACGGCGGCAAGCTGGACGAGAAGATCATCGCCATCCCCTTCAGCGACCCCACCTACAACTCTTACCACGACATCAGCGAGCTGCCCAGCCATCTGTTCAGCGAGATGCGTCACTTCTTCCAGGTGTACAAGAATCTGGAAGGCAAGGAGACCGTGGTCAACGAGGAACAGGGCCGCGAAGCCGCGATGGAGATCATCGACAAGTGCCGCGAGGCCTACATCGAGCACTACTGCAAATAACCGCCACGGCGCAAAGAGCCCCGGACCGTTTGGGTCCGGGGCTCTTTTTATACCTTGGGAAGGGACGGCTTTTTCTGCAGCCGCCACAGGAAAATCAGGAACACACCGGTGAGGATGATGCCCTTGAGGATGCTGGAGATGGAAAGGCTCCACCACACGCCGTTCAGCCCCAGAGCCGTGGCGCTGAGGGCCATGGCGGCGGGGATGCGCAGGCCGGTGAACACGATGCTCACCACGCTGGAGGGCAAGGTGTTGCCAAAGCCCGCGTAGGCGCCGCCCACCAGGATCTCCCAGCACATGAACAGCTCGGAGTAGCCCAGGATGACCAGATAGTCCACGCCCATGGGGAGCACGTCTGCCTCCGGGATAAAGAACCGGAAGATGGGCGCAGCGCAGAACACCAGCAGCGCCGTGCAGAAGATGCCCCAGATGGTCATCAGCAGGAACGCGGCGCCGAAGCCCTTCCGCGCCCGGCGCAGGTTGCCCGCGCCGCAGTTCTGGGCGATGAAGCTGTTCACCGCGGCAGCAAAGCCGTCGGCGGTCATCCAGCTGATGGACTCGATCTGGCTGCCCACCTTCTGTACCGCCACCGCCGCGTCGCCCCAGCCGGCCACCAGCCGGGCGATGATCATGCCGATGATGGGGAAAATGATGTTCATAACGGTGGCCGGGCCGCTGACTTTGCACAGCGCCGCCAGCTGCGCGCGGGAGGCGGGCTTTTTCAGATCCACATAGGCAAACAGGGTCTGGTCCTGAGAGGCATAGCGGGCCAGAATGGCGAACACGATACCCTGGGCAGTCACGGTGGCCACAGCGGCGCCCGCTACGCCCCACTGGGGGAACGGACCCACGCCAAAAATCAGCAGCGGGTCCAGCACAATGTTCGCCCCCAGGCCCACCGCCATTGCGAAGAAGGGGGTGCGGCTGTTACCGGTGGCGTTGATAAGGGCCACCAGCACCAGGTTGGCAAAGGAGAAGAACATGCCAAAACCCACAATGATGAGATAAGCCCGGGCCTGGGCTTCCACCTCGGCGCTGTTCAGACGGAAAAAGCCGATCAGCGGCCCCGCGCCCACAAACATCACCAATGTATAGACCAGCGCCATCACGCCGGCCATCTGCAGCGCTGCCGCGGCGTAGCGCCCCGCGGCCTTCATGTCGCCGGCACCGATGCTCTGGGCCACCTTCACCTGGCCGCCCATGCGGGGCAGCACCGCCATGCCGTTGGACAGCCACATGAACATGCCCGCCGCACCCACGGCGGCCACCGCGCCGGCGCCCACCCGGCCGATCCAGATCATATCGATCAGGTTATAGGCCATCTGCACCAGCTGGCTGCCCATGATGGGCAGCGCCAGCAGGGTGAGCGAGCGCAGGATATTTCCCTTCAAAAGATCTACTTGTCTTGCCATGGTTCCCCTCTTGTATCTTTGGTATCATTCAGCGCACAATCACGCCCAGCAGGCGGGCAAGCTCCGCCGCCTGCCGCACATTGACCGTCGCGCCTTTCAGTTCGGCGGCGTCATCGCTCACCGTCACGCCTTCCAGCTCGCTGTCGGTAAAATCCAGACCTGCCAGCGGCGTTTTGAAAAAGCTGGTGCGGAAAAACCGGCTGTGTGCCAGCGAAAGCCCTTTGTGCCGCCATTCCGCCAGGCTGGCGGCGGAAAAATCGCACTCTTCCAGCCGCGCCTGCTCCACGCTGGCGCCGGTGAAGTTCGCTTCGGTGAAATTGCACTCCGTCATCTGCACATGGGCCAGGCGGCAGTCCGGCAGCGACGCGGCCAGGGCTTTGACGCCCTGGAACCGGCAGCGCAGGAAATAGGCCTCCCCCGCCCGCACCGCTGAAAACTCGCAGTTTTTCAGCAGGCAATCCACAAAGCTCGCGCCCTGCAGGTCCGCCCCGGTGAAGCGGCAGCCCTCAAAAACACACTGTTCAAAGCGCATCTCCCGCAGATCCTCGCCGCACAGATCCAGCCCGGAAAAACGCCAGCGGGCCAGCGGCTCCTGGGTCGCCCGGGCCATGGCCACCAGTTCCTCGCCCCGCTCCGCCGGTTCCGGGCGGTCGGGCAGCGACGGCGGCAGGATGGGCTTTTCTTTCATTCCCGTTCCTCCTCTAAACACAGGCAAAGGGAACGGCCGGCATTGCCGGCCGTTCCCTGCATGGTCTGCCTTTAGGAAACGATCACTTCCACAGCGGGGTGGGATACAGCCCGTCGGCCACCTTCTGGGCCAGAGCCGCCACAACGCCGGGCTTGTCCTCTTTGTAGGTCACACCGTACCACTTGTCGGCACTGTGCAGCACAGTCACCTTAGCGGAGCCCTCCACCAGCATCTGGCCCACCACGGTGGGCAGCAGGAACTCGGTCTTGAGGGGGTTGGCGGTATTGGCCAGCTCCTTCATGAAGGGCACAAAGCGGGTCTTCAGCTCGCCCACGAAGCTGGGATCGAAGCCCCACAGGTTCATGGAAACAGGGGTGTCCGCAGGCACATCGGTCCAGGTGGCGCCGTCATCCTCGGTGAAGTGGATGCCGCCCTCGTAGGTGCCGATCTTGGTGCGCTCCACCACGTTCACCAGATGGCCGTTCTCGTCCACCTGGCACAGGCCGCGGGCAACGGTGCCGTGCTCGGTGACGGTGCTGTCCAGACGGTAAGCCACCATGCCGTACTTGCCCACGCCGCAGCCGTCGCTGGCCAGATAATCATAGATGGTCTTGAAGGCGGAGGGGCCGTAGTAGTCGTCGGCGTTGATCACGGCGAAGGGAGCGTCCAGAACGTCCCGGGCCGCCAGGATGGCATGGCCGGTGCCCAGAGGCTTCTCGCGGCCCTCGGGCAGGGTGCAGCCCTCGGGCAGGTCCTCCAGCTGCTGATAGGCATAGCGCACTTCCATGAACTTCTCGGCGCGCTGGCCCACGGTCTCCTTGAAGGCCTCTTCGATCTCGTGCTTGATGATGAACACCACCGTCTCAAAACCGGCGCGCTTGGCGTCGTAGAGAGAGTAGTCCATGATGACCTCGCCGCTGGGGCCCACCGGGTCAATCTGCTTCAGGCCGCCGTAACGGCTGCCCATGCCGGCTGCCAGCACCACTAAGATAGGTTTCTTCTGCATACTGTTGTGTCTCCCTTCCTTGCTTTGCGTCTCTCGGAATCAAATCAGCTCTTATAGCCGTTGGGGTTCATGCTCTGCCACTTCCAGCTGTCGGCGCACATCTCCTCGATGCCGTACTGAGCCTCCCAGCCCAGCTCGTTTTTCGCCTTGGCGGGGTCGGCGTAGACGGTGGCGATATCGCCGGGGCGGCGGGGATCGATCACGTAGGGCAGGGTCTTGCCGCAGGCCTTCTCATAGGCCTTGATGACCTCCAGCACGCTGTAGCCCTTGCCGGTGCCCAGGTTGCAGATGAACAGGCCGGGCTTCTGCTCCAGCTTCTTGATGGCCGCCACATGGCCCTTGGCAAGGTCTACCACATGGATGTAGTCACGCACGCCGGTGCCGTCCGGGGTGGGATAGTCGTTGCCGAACACGTGCACCTTCTCCAGCGCGCCCACCGCTACCTTGGCGATGTAGGGCACCAGGTTGTTGGGGATGCCGTTGGGGTCCTCACCGATCAGGCCGCTCTTGTGGGCGCCGATGGGGTTGAAGTAGCGCAGCAGCGCCACGTTCATCTCGGGGTAGGCCTTGCAGCAGTCGGTGAGCATCATCTCGTTCATCAGTTTGCTGGTGCCGTAGGGGTTGGTGGTGCCGCCCACACGGCAGTCCTCGTCGATGGGCACCTTCTCCGGGTCGCCGTAGACGGTGGCGGAGGAGGAGAACACCAGATTGTTCACGCCGTGGCGGCGCATGGCGGCCAGCACAGTGAGGGTGGTGGCCAGGTTGTTGGTGTAGTACTCGATGGGTTTGCCCACGCTCTCGCCCACTGCTTTGTAGGCCGCGAACTGGATCACCGAGTCGATGTCCGGGTTTTGTGCAAACAGCTCTTCCACTTTTTCCGCGTCAGTCAGGTCGACCTCCACAAAGCGAAAATCTTTGCCGGAGATTTCCTTCACTCGGCGCACCGCTTCCGGACAGGAATTGTAGTAGTTGTCGGCCACGACGATGTCATAGCCGGCCGCCAGAAGTTCCACGCAGGTATGGCTGCCGATATAACCTGCGCCGCCGCATACTAAAATACTCATGCTGTTGCTCCTTTCCCTTCCGGGCATTTTATACTTTAACTATACCCCACGCCGGGGTGAAAAGCAAGAGAAAACGGGGCGTTACAGGACCCCCAGGCTGTGCCACAGGAAGATCCAGAACGTGAGGCTGGCACTGGACGCCAGCGTGGTGAGCATGACGGCGGAACCGGCCAGCGGCGCGTCGCCGCCGAGGGTCTTTGCCATCACATAACTGGTGGGGGTGCAGGGCGAGCCGAGCATCACGATGAGCCCCATGAACATCTGCTCCCTAAAGCCCAGGGCCGCGCCCAGCGGCAGGAACACCGCCGGCAGCACCATCAGCTTCACCACCGAGGCGATCAGCGCGAGCTTGGAAGTGCCCAGGGCCGCTTTGAAGTCGAAGGTCACGCCGATGGCCACCAGCGCCAGCGGGGTGGTGAGCCCGGCGAAGTTTTCCAGCACCCGGTCCAGCGCGGTGGGCACCGGCAGCCGGATGAGCGCCGCCGCAAGGCCCGCCAGGATGCCCAGGATGATGGGGTTGGTGGCAACGCCCTTTGCCGCGCTGACAAGGCGTGCTTTCAGCGGCTGACCGCCCGCGTCCGGCCCTTCCAGGGTAAGGACCACCACCGCGAACAGATTGAACAGCGGCACGCTGCCCAGCACCATCAGCCCCGCCATGCCCACCGAACCGTAGATGTTCTGGATGAAGGCAAGGCCCAGAATGGCGGCGCTGGAACGGTAACACGCCTGCACAAAGGCGCCCACGCTGCGCTTGGGCACGAACCGCCGGGCCAGCGCCCAGGCCACCAGGATGCTGGTGAGGGTCACGCCCGCGCAGAAGGCAAGGTAGCCGCCGTCGAAGCTGTTGTAGACGTCCACGGCGCGGATCTGCTCGAAGAGCATCAGCGGCAGGGTGACTTTGAACACGAACTGATCGGCCACATCGGCAAAGTGCTTGTCCAGAAGGCCCAGCCGCCGCAGGCCGAGGCCCGCCGCCATGGTGAGAAAGATCGGGAGGGACGCATTCACGCTGTACAAAAACGAATCCAAGCCCACGCCCTCCTTTGCCGAACCTATTGTATCACTCGAATACAGGGAAAGAAAGCCCCCGCCTCCGAAAATGCAAAAGAAAGGGCGCGAACTGCAAACCGGGTCGTCCTTGCCAAAGCGCGGCAAATATGTTAGGGTATATTTAATAATTAGCGGCAGCGCCGGAACGGAGGCTCGACTGATGCGGGTGCATGAATCTTCGGAAGATTATCTGGAAGCGATCCTGATGCTGAAAGAGCGCCGGGGCTATGTTCGCTCGGTGGACGTGGCCAACGAGCTGGCCTTCACCAAGGCCAGCGTGAGCGTGGCCATGAAGAAGCTGCGGGAGAGCGGATATGTGCAGGTGGACGAGGACGGCGGCCTGATCCTGACCGAGGCGGGGCTTGCCATCGCCCGGCGGGTGTATGACCGGCACCGGCTGCTCACCGAGTTTTTCGTGCGTCTTGGGGTGGACCCTGAGGTGGCCGCCCGGGACGCCTGCCGGGTGGAGCACGACCTGAGCGAACAGACCTTTGAAAAGCTTGTGGAGCACGCTCAAAAAAAATTTGAAAAAGATAGTTGACAACTGCCGGATCCTGTGATAGAATAGCTATCGTTCCGCACAGCGGGCCACACGGTCCAAAGTACGAACGACGTATTCGCGGCTCACGCCGCGTTTACATATATGCGGATGTGGCGGAATTGGCAGACGCGCTAGATTCAGGTTCTAGTGGGGGCAACTCCATATGGGTTCAAGTCCCTTCATCCGCACCAGCTAAAAACCCCGTGAAGTTCAGGCTTTGCGGGGTTTTTGCTATTCATTCTCAAATAGGAATAGCCGCTGTTAAACCCTTCGTTCTACCCTCATTCTACCCTCATTCTACCCTCGTTCTACCCTGCCGCTCATATTGCGGGAAATGAATCATCTTTGTGTTTGCCGGTGGCTGTGCTGCCGGTTTTTCTTTTTCTTCTACCGGTTCTGTTTCCAACAGCGCACCCAGACAGTTCGCCATAGATTGTTTTGCCTGATTGGTAACATGGGCGTATATATTCATCGTGGTGTGAATATCACAATGCCCCAACCATTCCGAAACACACTTCATATTGTATCCGCTGGCTAAAAGCTGTGTGGCCGCTGAGTGCCGGAGATCATGAAAGCGAATCATGGGCAGATCGTTTTCTTTCAGCAGCTGGTGAAAATACCGGGTGATTGCATCCACCGAAAAAACATGCCCGTCCGGCTGTCTGCACACAAAGTCTGAATCCTCATAGTGTGAGCCCAAACTTTTGCGCTGCTGCTGTTGCCTGTTATAGAGGTTTTGTAGATAGGTTTTGATTGCGGCGCTCATCGGCAGCGCCCGGCAGCTTTTCTTGGTTTTCGTCCTGTCCTTGTAGATTGTGCCGCCCTTGCTGGCAACAGCTGTTTTGGAAATCAGGATGGTTTCTTTTTCAAAATCCACATGCGACCATGTAAGCCCGGCAACCTCGCTTCTGCGCAGTCCATAGGTACAGGCTAAAATAATCTCGGTTTCGATCTTGCTTTTCTGTGCGGCCTGAAACAGCCTGGCAATCTGCTTTTCATCGTAGCAGTTCGGGACGAATCGCCGGTCATTCCTGATTGTCACATCATGGGCGGGGTTAAAGGCAATCACATGGTTTTTCCTTGCCACTTCCAATGCGGAAGATATATTGCTCAGGTGTTTCTTTACCGTGGATGGGCCGAGGGTTTGCATCTTATAATTGCAATACTCCTGAATGTGCATGGGCTGCACCCTGTCCAGTGTGACGGGGTGTTCCAGAAAGTATGGTTTCAAATGCGCCCGGAACACAATTTCATAATTGGTGTAGGTGTTCGGCTCTACAAGCAGCTTCACATCTTCCAGCCAATGCTCCAATACATCCACAAGGGGAGTTTTGGGGCTGAACAGCAGCCCGCCTTTTTCGTACTGCTCTAAAATTTTTCGCAGTTCTTCGGTGGCTCTTGCTTTGTTTCCTTTTACAGGCAAGCCGGTGGCAACCCACTTTTGCTTGCGCTGTCCGTTACTATCCTTCATCTGGATAACAGCATAATAGAAGTCGTTCTTCTTTTTACTTGCTTTCAGCTGTCCCCGGAACTCGTCCAGCACAAGAATACTTTCCCCGTTGTAGCCGTCAAATGGATGTTCATAGTCGGTCACCCGGTATACTGCGCTGTATCCGTCTTTCTCCATGACAGCACGGGTTTTGCCTGTCCCGGTAGGGCCGAAGATGTACACCACATTCATATTGCGGAACTTCTCTTTATATTGTTCCTGCCGAATCGTCATGCGCACACGGGCTAAATCACTTAAACGGGTCATTGCGGTGGGAAAGCGTTCCAGTATCTCATAATCGGTCATGCCATCCTTGACGCACTCATAGAGCAAGGCAAGGTCGCTTCTTTCCCCCTGCCGCTCGGTGGGCATCTCTCCCCACTCATAGAAGGTATCAGGAATAGAGGTATCTTTCTTGGGGTCATTTTCCCATTTCCCACCCTTGCAGATATAGTCCCGGTTTTCCTGTGATGTACCCACGGTTCGCTCGATATGGGCAAAGGGGAAACGGTTCTTGATGGTGTTAAAGCGAACAGGCACGGAAGATACAAAATACACATGGATGTGTTTTGTTTGGGTTTCAAGCCCTATCTCATAAGCAAAGCAGAAATACTCCAAAGAAGTGAAAACATGTAATTTCTGCTTCAATAGTTCCGGGGTGATATTATAAGTATCGGGATTGTTGATAGTCAGCTGCCATTTTCGGCCTTGCTGAACAGTTGGGTTCTTCATATAATAGAAACAGCTCCTTTACTGTGAAAAAGGGTATGCGAAGGGCAGCTGTAGGGTTGCTACAGCTACAGAAGTGCCAAAGGTAAAATACTAGCTTTGGCACGGTGCGCAAGCGCACCACCCTTCCGGGTCTGGCGGCTGGCCCTTTCTGGCTCAGGCCAGCGGGCCGCCGCCACCCGGTGCGGGTAATCAGGAGAGGGCGGCTAGGATATGCTGCGCCCGTGCATCTTTCTGTATCAGCCGAAACAACAGGTGTCGATTATAGAAATCGTCCTGACGGCGATGCATAATATACTGCTCATAAAATGGATTGAACATGCAAACTCCTTTCAGAATACAAACCCACACCAGGCACAGACACGCTGTGCATTTCTTTGTATTTTGCGGGTGGTAAAATAGGCTTTCTGCTTTGTAACTGCCGGTGTGTTCTAGTGAAAATGCGGTGGTGATCTAGCGATTATGCGGGTGTTTCATTCTACCCTTCGTTCTACCATTTTTCCAGAAAACTGCCTAAATCCACCCTGCAGCACCCTGTAATAAGCAGGACAAAACAGGACGGGGCAACCCCCGAAAAATGGCTTTACAGCGTTGTTTACAAGGGATTAGAAAGTACCGGACTGCACTTGGTGAAAAATGGCAAAAACGCATTCAGGTTCTAGTGGGGGCAGCTCCATATGGGTTCAAGTCCCTTCATCCGCACCAGCAAAACGACTGGAAGAGGTTCGCCTCTCCCGGTCGTTTTGTTTTGCCATGATGGACAACTCCGGTCGCCGGTGGTACAATGATACAAAACGCGTCTGACCCTGCCGGCCTGCGCCTGAAAGGAAGTTTTTGCATGAACATCGTTTTGCTGGAGTCTCTGGGCATCCCCGACAGTCTGCTGAAGCGCTACACCGCTCCCCTCGCCGCTGCCGGGCATACCTTCGCCGCCTACCCCCGCACCACGGACCCCGACCGTCTGATCGAAGAGGCCCGGGACGCGGATGTGCTGATGCTGGCCAATATGCCCCTGCCCGGGCAGGTCATCCGGGCCTGTGAGCATCTGAAATTCATCGACGTGGCTTTCACCGGCGTGGATCATGTGGATCTGGACGCCGCCCGTGAGATGGGCGTCGCGGTGAGCAACGCCTCCGGCTATTCCAATGATTCGGTGGCGGAACTTACGGTGTGCATGGCGCTGGCGCTGCTGCGAAACCTGCCCCAGGTGGAGGAGCGCTGCCGCACCGGCGGCACCAAGGACGGACTTGTAGGCCATGAGCTGCGGGGCAAGACGGTGGGCCTGGTGGGCACCGGCGCCATCGGCTCCCGGGTGGCGCAGCTGTTCGCCGCCTTCGGCTGCCGCGTCATCGCCTCCGGTGACCACAGCCACAAGCCCAACACCGACCTTATCACCTATCTCCCCCTCACCGAAGTGCTGGCACAGGCGGACATTCTCAGCCTGCACTGCCCGCTGAACGATTCCACCCGCGGGCTCATCGGCGCCGAGGCCATTGCCCGGATGAAGCCGGGTGCGCTGCTGCTCAACGCCGCACGGGGCCCGGTGGTGGATTCCGCCGCGCTGGCCGCCGCGCTGAACGAGGGACGTCTTGGCGGCGCGGGCGTGGACGTGTTCGAGACCGAGCCTCCCCTGCCCGCCGACCATCCCCTGCTGCACACCCTCAACACCATCGTCACGCCTCACGTGGCCTTTGCCACCGCCGAGTCGATGGAAAAGCGCGCCGAGATCGTGTTCCACAGCCTGGACTGCTGGCTGGAAGGCCACCAGATCAACAAGGTGCTCTGATTGGATGTTTTGCCCGCTCCGCGCCGTCGGGGCGGGCTTTTTTTGCGGTCTCCTTTCACAAAGGAACCGGGCGTGTGTTTGCGGTTTTTGTATAATCGTTAAATTTTTGGCAGTCCTGCGTAAAAAATGATTTCCGCCCTTTGCGGCGGGGCATGTTTTATGGTATAGTGTTAATATGGCTCGTCCTGCGGGCGGGCGCTGCGACCACATTCCGGAAAGGAGTTCTTTTATGAGCACAATGCGCGGTATCTACACCACCGTGACCGACATCCGCCGCAAGGTATTCACCGAGGTGGCCCGTCTTTCCTATGAGGGACAGGACTATGCCTCCGAGATGGTCAAGCTTCCCTACAAGATCATTCCCGGCGAGGTGGGCACCCACCGCAACAGCATCTTTCTGGAACGGGCCATCGTTTCCGAGCGCATCCGTCTGGCCATGGGCCTGCCTCTGCGCCCGCTGGACGAGCAAGCGCCCACCAACGCGGGCATCGAAAACAGCGTGATCGCCAGCAAATATTACGATCCTCCCCTCATCAATATCATCAAGTTCGCCTGCTCGGCCTGCCCGCCCAAAAAGGTGGAAGTGACCGACATGTGCCGCAGCTGCCTGGCTCACCCCTGCAAAGAGGTCTGCCCCAAGGACGCCATCCGCTTCACTCCCGGCGGCCGTTCGGTCATCGACGAGGACAAGTGCATCAAGTGCGGCAAGTGCGTGGACGTGTGCCCCTATCACGCCATCGTGAAGATGGAGCGCCCCTGCGCCGCCGCCTGTGGCATGAACGCCATCGGCTCCGATGAGCTTGGCCGGGCGAAGATCGATCAGGACAAGTGCGTTTCCTGCGGCATGTGCCTGGTGAGCTGCCCCTTCGGTGCCATCGTGGACAAGGGCCAGATCTTCCAGCTGATTCAAAGCATCCGCCAGGGCGACAAGAACTACGCCATCGTGGCGCCCGCGTTCATCAGCCAGTTCCCGGGCCTGACCCCCGGCAAACTGAAGGCTGCCATGCGTCAGCTGGGCTTCATCGACACGCTGGAAGTGGCCATCGGCGCCGACCTGTGCACCATCGAGGAAGCGAAGGACTTCATGCGCGAAGTGCCGGAGTACCAGCCCTTCATGGCCACCAGCTGCTGCCCCAGCTGGAGCGTGATGGCCAAGAAGCTGTTCCCGGAGCTTGCCCAGAACATCAGCATGGCCATGACCCCCATGGTGCTGACCGCCCGCCTGGCCAAGAGCAAGCTGGGCCGGGACATCAAGGTCACCTTCGTCGGCCCCTGCGCCGCCAAGAAACTGGAGGCCAGCCGCCGCACCATCCGCAGCGATGTGGACTTTGTCCTGACCTTTGAGGAACTGATGGGTATGTTCGAGGCCAAGGGCGTGGACTTTGAGACGCTGGAGGCGGAACCGGGCGATGATTTCCAGCACGCCAGCGCCGACGGCCGCGGCTTCGCCGCCAGCGGCGGTGTGGCCCAGGCGGTGGTGAACGCCATCAAACAGATGGACCCCGACCGGGAGGTCAAGGTGGCCAGTGCCCAGGGTCTGGCAGACTGCAAACGCCTTTTGATGATGGCCCGCGCGGGCAAGTACAACGGCTATCTGCTGGAGGGCATGGGCTGCCCCGGCGGCTGCGTGGGCGGCGCCGGTACCCTGGCCGACCCCGTAAAGGCCGCGGCCGCGCTGACCAAGTACAAGGCGGAGGCCCCGATGCAGCACTCCACCGAGAGCCCCTACGAGATCGACCTCGCCTTCCTGAAATAACAATAAATAACCCCCGGCCAAGCCGGGGGTTATTCACATGCGGGCATAGCCCTAGAATACTAGCATGCGCGTCACGTCGCGCAAGTACGGTCTGCCAGCCGCGAAAGTTCTGTTACTTGCCGCCCGTAAACGGGCGCTTT
>NZ_DBFNWJ010000016.1:0-86292 GCF_048426865.1 Candidatus Allofournierella merdipullorum | reverse complement strand
CGGCCCAAAGATAAGATATCCCACTGAGTCAATCAGGTAAGACCCCTTGAAGACTACAAGGTTGATAGGCGTGAAGTGTAAGCGCGGTGACGCGTTCAGCTGGCACGTACTAATAGGTCGAGGGCTTGACCCAAATCTTGCTAAGGTACTCCTAGAAGCCAATCGCAGTTATTGTTCAGTTTTGAGGGTGCATCCCTCGAAAGAGATATGCTAAGCCGAATGCTTATGCATACGGCCGGTGCCGATTACGCGGAGGTCCCACCTGTTCCCATTCCGAACACAGTAGTTAAGCTCCGTAGTGCCGAAGATACTTGGTTGGAGACGACCTGGGAAAATAGGTAGGCGCCGGCTTTCTCTTTGCCCTTTTTTAAGGCCCTTGCCCTTGCGGCAGGGGCCTTTTTCTTGTTTTGGGAGCAGGAACAAAAACAGATTCCTGCCCGCCCTGTCTGGACAGAAGGCCCAAAAACTGGTATACTTATCCTATCGCTTTAGCGTGATAAACCGGGAGGGATCGTAATGGACCTTTTGACACAGCTCAACAGCCTGCCCATGTTTCTGATCGTGGGCGTGGTGGTGCTCTTCATTGGCGTGCTCTGCGTGGTGTTCCTTGTGCGCAGCTGGCGCGCGGGCGTTGCCATGGGGATGGACAAGGCGAAGCTTCGCCGGGCCATCACCTCCAGCGCCACTTTTACCCTGCTGCCCAGCGTCTCCATCCTGCTGGGCGTCATCGCCCTGTCGGGTTCTCTGGGAATTCCGCTGCCCTGGATTCGCCTTTCGGTGATCGGTGCGCTGCACTATGAAGGCAACGTGGCGGACATCGCTGCCCGCGCCGCCGGCATGAGCGGCGGCCTTGGCAGCGGACCTCTCACCGCGCCGGTGTTTCTGACCATCGCGCTGGTGATGACCGCCGGCATTCTGGCGGGCTGCATCCTGTGCGTGTTCTGCCTCAAAGCCTATATGAAAAAGGTGCGGGGCGCGGCCCAAAAGCAGAAGAGCGGCAAAAAGGGATTTGGCGACTATATGTTCACCGCCATGTTCGTGGGCCTGGTGAGCGCTTACATCGGCTCCTATCTGGGCGAGTGGACCAGCGCCGGCAACTATATGCCCCTGTTCGTGGCGGCGGTGAGCGCGGCGGCCATGGGCCTGTTTGAGTATCTGGCCCGCAAGAAGGGCATGACCTGGCTGGACAACTTCTCCATGGCGGGCAGCATGCTGGTGGGCATGGCGGCAGCCGTGGCGCTGTTCGCTGTTGTGTGAGGAGGTGGCCGAGATGAACGAAGTACAGAAGAACGAATACTACGACCGTTACGAGGCCTCCACCCACCTGCTGGGCCGGCTGGGCACGGTGGCGGCCATCCTGCTGCTGCTGGCGGTGCCCATGGCCATGGGCTGGGTGCTGCAGGCTGCCCCCGACTGGACCGCCTTCGGCGTGGGCTTTGCCCAGGTGGCGCTGATCTACTGGACCAGCGGCGTGGTGGAGTTTCTGGTCTATTCCCCCATGCTGGGCTCGGGCGCCAGCTACCTCACCTTCATCACCGGCAACGTCATCAACCTGAAGCTGCCCTGCGCGGTGAACGCCCGGGAGATCTGCGGCACCCAGGTGGGCACGCCGGAAAACGACATCGTCTCCACCCTGTCGGTGGCCACCAGCAGCCTTGTGACCACGGTGGTGCTGGCGGTGGGCGTGCTGTGCCTGGTGCCTCTGCGGCCCGTGCTGGAAAACCCAGCGCTGGCCCCCGCTTTCAACAACGTCATTCCCGCCCTGTTCGGCGCGCTGGCCTTCAAGTATTTCTCCAAGAGCCTCAAGCTGGCGGTCATCCCGCTGGCCTTCATGTGCGTGCTGTTCGTAGCGGTGCCCAGCCTGATCGGCAGCGTCTCGTTCCTCATTCTGGTCAGCGGCGGCATGGCCATCGGCATTGCCTACTGGATGTTCCGCACCGGACGTCTTGAGTGAAACATTTCATTGAAAAGGAGGGGCGCCGGATGAACGTGCCGTCCCATGTGACGCAGCTGCTGAAGGCGCTGCGTGCGGCGGGCTTCACCGCCTGCCCGGTGGGCGGCTGCGTGCGGGACAGCCTGCTGGGCCGCCGGCCCAGCGACTGGGACCTGTGCACCGACGCCCGCCCCCAGCAGGTGAAAGCCTGCCTTTCGCCCCGGTGGCGCACGGTGGACACCGGCATCGCCCACGGCACCGTGACGGTGCTGACCCGGGGCGGCCCGGTGGAGGTGACCACCTTCCGGGTGGAAACGGGGTATTCCGACCACCGCCGCCCCGACGGGGTGCGCTTTGTGGAGGACCTTAAGGAGGACCTGGCCCGCCGGGACTTTACCGTGAACGCCATGGCGCTGGACGAGGGGGGCATCGTGGACCCCTTCGGAGGCCGGGCGGACCTGGAGGCAAAGGTCATCCGCTGCGTGGGCGAGCCGGCGGCCCGCTTTGAGGAGGACGCCCTGCGCATTTTGCGGGCGCTGCGCTTTGCCTCCTGCCTGGATTTTGCCATCGAGCCGGCCACCCTGGCCGCCGCCCGTGCCGCCGCGCCCACCCTCAGCCGGGTGAGCGCCGAGCGGGTGTTCACCGAACTGGATAAACTGCTTTTGGGCCGCGGCGCGGGCCGGGTTCTGGCGGAATGCGGCGACATTCTGGCCCGGGTCATCCCCGCCGTGGGGCCCTGTCTGGACTTTGACCTGCACAGCCCCCGCCACGACCGGGACCTCTGGGGCCACATTGCCCGGGCGGTGTCCGTGGCGCCGGCGCGCCGGGAGGTGCGCTGGGCGCTGCTGCTCCACGATTTGGCAAAACCGGAGTGCTTTGTGCTGGACGCCAAAGGATTTGGTCACGCTCCCGGCCATGCGGCCCGGGGCGCGGCGCTGGCACGGGAGGTGCTGACGGAGCTGAAGGCGCCCGGCCGCCTTGTGCGGGCGGTGGAGCCGCTGGTGCGCTGGCACGACACGCCCATGCCCCAGGATGTGGCCGGAGCGCGGCGCTGGCTGGGCCGCTGGGGCTGGCCGATGCTGCGGGACATGGCCGCGGTGAAGCGGGCGGACCTGCAGGCTCACGCGTCCACCCCCGTCATCCGCCGGAGAATGGAGGAAACAGCCCGCTTTGAGCGGCTGGCGGCGCAGGCGCAGCGCCGGGGCGACTGCGTGCGGCTGAACCAGCTGGCTCTGAAAGGCTCGGATCTGATGGACGCCAGCGTTTGCAGGCCAGGCCCGCGGCTGGGCCGGCTGTTGAGCGCGGCGCTGGAGGAGGTCATCGAGGGCCGGGTGAACAACGATCGGGCCGACCTTCTGGCCTGGGCCGGAACGCAGAAACGATGAAAAAAGGAGCGGACGGCAAGTCCGCTCCTTTTCGTTATTCCACCCAGATGCGTCCGCTGATGTCGGTGGCGCCGTGGTTCACCACCCGCAGCTTCACCTCGCCGGGGGCAAGGTCGGCCAGGGAGAAATACTGCACGCTGTCGGCGCCGCTGATGGTCTCGGTGCGCACTGTTTCACCGTTCTGAATAAAGTCCAGCTCCAGCGTCTCGCCCTCGCAGGTCACGTCCACTGCCAGTATACGGCTGTGGGGGTCGTCCAGCGAAAAGCGGCCGGACTTATGGTAGCCGTCGCTGGTCTTGCTCATGGAGAAGGTCCACACCCCATTGCGGTGGCCCTGGGTGCTCATGATGACCCAGCCGCTGTTCACGTCCGTGGCGCTCTCAATGGGCAGGCTCGCCATGATGGCGGCGCCCTCGGTGGTCACAAGGGGGGTGCTGCCCGCGGAAAAGGCGAAGACGAACATGCCCACCAGCAGGCCCGCCATGCACAGCATACTGACAAGGCCGCAGGCGACGGCCGCTTTGCCCAGCGCGCCCAGTTTGGTCTTGGGGGCGGGCTCACCGTAGTGGCTGTTGGCCGCGCCGCAGGCGGAGCAGAAGCGGTCTATCCGGATGAGGGGAGCGCCGCAGCTCTCACAGGGCTCCAGCGGCTGTTTGCGGCCGAAGATGAAGTAGAGCAGCAGGGCGATGATGGGGCCGGCGAACACCGCCAGCAGCACCCACAGGGCGGGGGGCTGGCCGTGGAGGCGGCTGTCCCGGTAGAGCCAGACGCAGCTGAGCACCGTGAAGGCCAGGGCCAGCAGGCCCGCCAGCGCAAGGGCTCCGCAAACAAGGATCAAAGGCATGACTGCCATTTAAGACATCTCCTTTCTGCCTTTTGGGGGCAGTTCCAGTGTGAGTTGTTCTTTCAGGTCGGAGCATTTGAGGCCCACAAAGGTCATCACCACGCCCCCCACCGCCAGCCAGCCCAGGGCGAAAGCGGCCAGGTGAGCCGCCAGCGGCATGATGGGCAAAGCGAAGATGAGAGCGGGCACTCCGCAGACAAAAAGGTTCGCGGTCATGGGCAGCCACCACAGCGAGAGGCGGCGGGCAGCGGGGCGGCTTTGCAGCTCCCGCTCCTTCTGATACAGGCGGGCCTTCAAAACGGCGTTCAGCTCCGCGCCGGGCTCTTCGCCCGTTTGCAGGGCGGCGGTCAGCCGCCGGTCAAAGTTCTTCTCGTCCATAGCCTCTCGCCTCCATTTCCTTTTTCAGCAGCAGCCGGGCTTTGTGTAGCCGGCTCTTCACCGTGCCCTTGGGCAGCTTTTCGATGCGGGCCACTTCCTCCAGCGGAAGTTCGGCCCCGTAGGCCAGCAGCACCGCCGCCCGGTATTTGTCCGGCAGGTGATCCACCGCCGCGGCCAGCGCCCGGTTCTCCGCTGCTTTCAGAGCTTCCGCCTCCGGCTCCTCGCCCCCGGCCAGGGGCGGCGGGTCGTCCCCGTCCAGCTCCACCGGCCGGGCGATGGCCGCACGCCGGTTTCGCTTGCGGGACTCGTTGCGCCAAAGCCCGGTGGCCACACTGTAGAGCAGCGCCCGGGGGCTGCGGCCCGCGTCCGGGGTAAGGTCCAGTTCCAGCAGCCGGAGAAAGGTCTGCTGGTAGAGGTCCTCGCCGTCCGGCCCGAACCCGGCGAGCCGCCGGCAGTAGCGGTAAATTTCTGTTCCGTAGTCAGCCAGAAGCTGTTCCACCTGACAAGCCTGCACGCGGCTCACCTCCTTTTTGTGTGATCCAGGCGTCTGTTTCGCTTTGTGATCGTCGCCAAAGGGACGGCGGTTCACTTTTTTTCAAAAAAAGTCCGGGGCCCCGGCGGAGCCTCGGACGTTTTTTCAAGATTCAGCCCAGCACCACCAGTTCCGGCGGAGCCAGAAAACGGAAGGGCACGCCGCTCATGCCGATGCCCCGGCTGACGTACAGCTGCGCCGCGCCCGGCCCCTGGGGCCGATAGAGGCCGTAGGGGTAGAACTTGCCCCCCGGCGGCAGGATGAGGCGGGTGACGGCGGGCAGCCGCACCTGGCCGGCATGGCTGTGGCCGCTGAGCATCAGGTCTGCTTTTTTCAGCGGCAGATAGCGGGCCTTGTCCGGCATATGGCACAGGCAGATGCGCCAGCCGTCGGCGGGCATGGCCCGCAGCGCCCGCCCGGAAGAATAGGGGGAAAGGCCGCACAGCGCAACCCCCGGGGCGGGATACACCACCTCGTCCCACAGAACGGTGAAGCCGCCCGCGGCAAAGAGCTCTTCAAAAAAGGGACGCGCGCCCTCCCGCACGTCGTGGTTGCCCAGCACCGCGTACTTGCCTTTCGGCGCGCGGATGCGGCGCAGCTGGCGGGCCAGCTCGGAGAAGGGCAGGGCCCAGGCGTCCCGCAGGAATTTGGCGAAAAAGTCGCCGCCGAACAGCACCAGGTCGGGCTTTAAGGCATTGATGCGCCGCACCACATTTTCCAGCCGCCGGGGCGGGCAGGTGCGGCCGATGTGCAGGTCGCTGAAAAAGACCACCCGCAGCGGCGGGCGCTTTTCCAGCGGAGGGCGGGTGACCACCAGCCGCTCCGGCTCCAGCCGGGAGGCATAGTAGGCCAGACCCAGCCCGGCGGCGGTGAGGGTGGCCGTGCCGGCCAGCAGCGCCGCGCTGTGGGTGTGCCGTTGGGCCATGGTCAGTACCCCACGATGATGCCGCCGGTCTCGGCGTAGAAGCTGGTCAGGCCGCTGCAGGGCAGCACCACCACCTTGGCGCCCGGCCATTTCTTCTCAATGCCGTTTTTCAAAAGCAGGGCGGAGCGCTCGGTCTGGCAGTGGCTGATGACCACAGGCTCCAGACCCTGGTAGCCCCGGTGGTCCATCTCCTCCAGCAGCAGGGCCAGCATGCGGGTCTCGCCGCGGGTCTTGTGCAGCATCTCCAGCTTGCCGTCCTCGCTGCCGCGGCCCACCGCGCGCATGTTCATCACGCCGGCCATGAAGCCCGCCAGACGGCTCAGACGGCCGTTTTTCACCAGATTGTCGAAGCTGGCCAGGGCAAACAGCACCTGCCGGCCCTGGAACCAGATCTCCCACTCCCGCACCACTTCGTCAAAGGGCAGGCCGGAGGCCACCAGCTCGTTGGCCTTCCAGATGGACAGGGTCATCTCGCCGCCGGTGGACAGGCTGTCCAGCACATAGATCTTCTTTTCGGGGTAGCTCTCCAGAACCATCTCCCGGGCCACCATGGCGCTGTTGTAGCTGCCGGACAGATTGCTGCTGATGGTGATGGCCAGCACGTTGTCCGCCTGCAGGAACTTTTCCGCCCACTCCTCGGGGCTGGGGCAGGCGGTGGTGGACGCGCCGTTGTAGTTGTGCATGGCGTCGATCATGGCGTCCACGTCCAGAGCGGAATTGTCCACGAATTCACGCTCGCCCACGCGGATCTTGAGGGGCACGGTGGCAAAGGAAAGATCGGGGGCGGGATTTTCCAGGCTGCGAAGCTCGCAGGAAGAGTCGCTGACGATGATCCAGGACATTGGGCATATCTCCTTTTTGCGGAAGGGCCGGGTGCGGCCCATCTGGTATTAAAAACTACATCTATCTTCATTGTAGCAGTGCAGGGGTGCTCCGTCAAGCGAAAACGGGAAAATCCCGTGACAAACGGGCCGGTCTGCGTTACAATGATAAAGCATTGCGGCCGCGGGCTCCGCGAAAGGGGGCGGCGCGGGCCGAAGGGGGAGGAAACAGGGCATGAACAGGCGAAAAAACGGGATCTTTCTGGTGCTGGCAGCGGCGGTGCTGATGAGCTTCGGCGGGCTGATGATCAAAGCCATTCCCTGGAACGCCATGGCGGTGAACAGCGGGCGCAACCTGTTTGCGGCGCTGGTCACCTTCGGCTATATGAAAGCGACGGGCATGCCGGTGCGCTTTAACCGCACGGTGCTGGGCTGCGCCGCGTGCATCACGGCCTGCAACGTGGCCTATACCCTGGCCACCCGCCTCACCACCGCCGCCAACGCGGTGGTGCTGCAGTACACCAGCCCGGTGTTCATCCTGCTCTACCTGTGGGTGTTCTTCAAGCAGAAGCCCCGGCGGCTGGACCTGGCGGCCTGCGCCGTGGTGTTCGCCGGTATGGCCTGCTGCTTTGCCGGCAGCCTCCAGGCGGGCGGCATGGCGGGCAACGTGCTGGCGGTGGCCGCCGCCAGCTGCTACGCCGTGGTGTTCATGGTGAACATGTTCCCCGGGGCGGACAGCTTTTCCAGCTATTTCTGGAGCCAGGTGCTGGGCTTTGCCGTGGGGCTGCCCTGGCTGGTCACCGAGCCGAATCTCAGCGCCGGCAGCTGGGCGGCCATCGTTCTGATGGGCGCGGTGCAGGTGGGCGCGGCCTACATCCTCATGGCCCGGGGCCTTGCCACCACCGCGCCGGTGGCGGCGAATCTGGTCTGCATGACCGAGCCGGTGCTGAACCCGGTATGGGTGGCCCTGTTCTGGGGCGAGCAGGTGAGCCCCGCCAGCCTGCTGGGCATCGCGGTGGTGCTGGGAGGCCTGTTGTTCTACAATCTGGCCGGCGCGAAAAAGCGGGGCGAAAACACCGCGGCCGAGGTGAAATAACCGCCCCGGGTCCCTTCGTATATAGAATATGGACGCTGCGGGGCAGCATATTCTGGCCCCCGGCGGAAAATACTGATACTGACCCCCAGTCTGTGAATTTTCTGTGGCCTTGCTTGCGCGGGGCCCGGCGCGGGGGTATAATATCCAGTGAATACCGTTTTGAACAAAGAGGTAGAAAAAATGGCAACCTACAGGGAATTCCGTGAACAGGTGAAACGCCGCCGCCGGCGCAAATTTATCCTGCGTCTGTCGCTGCTGATCGTCGCTGCCGCCGCCGTGTGCGGGGTGGCGTTCTTTGCGCTGTACACCGTGATCACAGGCGCCGGCTGGAAGCCCGGCGACGCCCAGATGGTGGCCTCCGGCAGCACCTCTGCCTCTGAGACCTCCCAGCCCGCCTCCGCCCCGGAGAGCGGCACGGCTCCCGAGAGCGAGCCCGCGGGCTGGAACACCTCCACCCCCGTGGAGCCCACTCTGGATCAGACCGTCACCGGCGCGGACTACCGCATGCTGGCGGTGGGCGCCAACGCCGCGGTGGACTACAGCTTCTTTGACCGTGCCGCCATCCTGGGCGACAGCGTCAGCCAGGGCTGGAACATTTATGAATCTCCCATGAAGGCCCACGCCTTCATCTGCGCCTACAAGAGCATCGGCCCGAACGCCGTGGTGAACAAGCAGACCGCCAACCCCGGCGATGCCTCCGGCCGCGGCGAGGAGAACATCTACGAGACCATCATCAACTCCAACCCCCTGCGCCTTTATATCCTGCTGGGCACCAACGCCCTGGTGCGGGACGGCGAAGCCACCGAACAGTCGTTCCTGAGCTACTACAGCCAGATGCTGGACATGTTCAAGGCGGACCTGGGGGACGAGGTGGACATCTATGTCCAGTCCATCACCCCGGTGCGCCCGGGCGCCAGCCAGCCGGGCCTGTATAAGGAGCGCATCCAGCGGGTGAACACCCAGCTGGCGGTGCTGGCCCGGGAGAAGGGCTGCCACTTTGTGAACATCTACGAGGCCCTGCAGGACGAAAACGGCGACCTGCGGGAGGATCTGGCAGCCCAGGACAAGGTGCATCTGAACCAGAACGCCTACCCCATCATGGCCGAGTATCTGGCCACCCATACAGTCTGAAGCTAAAAGGAGGCCGGCATGGCCAACTACCGTGAATTCCGAAAAGAGACCCTCTCCCGCCGGCGGTGGCGCTCGGCGCAGCGCGGGCTGCGCCTGGTGCTGGTGGTGCTGGCGCTGCTGGGTCTGGCCTGGGTCATCACCTGGGCCATTGAGACCGTGAGCGGCAGGGGAGAAGCCCCCGACGCCGACAGCACGCTGGACCTGGGGAACACCGGCCTTTCGGGCAGTGTGCTGGCGCCGCTGCCCATGGAGAACCCGGTCACCGAAACGGGCGGCGGGGTGCAGTTCACCAGCATGGGCCCGGTGCAGCAGGCGGAAGGCTGGGCCTACACCGGCATGACCTACGAAAAGATCTGCCTGCCGGCCTGCGGCCGGGTGGACAACACCTATTTCTCCACCGCCCTGTTCCTGGGCGACAGCGTCACCGAGGGCCTGGGCCTCTATGAGAACCCGGTGAAGGGCGTGGCCACGGTGCGCGGTTACCGGGGCGCGACCCCCGGCGACGTGGTGAACCGGGTGGTGATGACCGACTTCAACACCAACGAGGAGTCTGTGCCGCTGGACGTGGCGGCCCAGATGAACCCCAAGAGCATCTACCTGATGTTCGGCGCAAACGCCCTGGCCGCCCGGGACGATGAAGCCACCGAGAACAGCTTCATCGCCTACTACGGCCAGATGATCGACCTGCTGCGCGAGGCGGCCCCGGAGGCGGACATCTACGTCCAGACCATGACCCCGGTGGCGGCGGACTATTCCAGCACCGGCATCTATAAGGAGCGCATCCAGCGGGTGAACAAAAAGGTGGCGAATATGGCGCTGGAGAAGGGCGTTTACTTTGTGGACGTCTACTCCGCCCTGGCGGACGAGAACGGCGACCTCAAAGCCGAGTATTCCTCCGACGGCCTGCACATGGTGGCCGCGGGCTACAAGGCCTGGGCGGACTGCCTGGCCGGCCATGTGGCTTACAGTGCCTCGAACCCCTATGTGATGGGCAGTGAGTATTACATCGCGAAATAAAAGAAAAGGCACGGGACAGCGTCCCGTGCCTTTTTGTTTTATGCGTTTGGGCGGGCGAGCAGCAGCCCCAGCCCCGCCGCCGACAAAACCGCTCCAAAAACGAAGGCGGCGGCAAGGCTTTGCTGGGCAAGAGCGCCCAGCGCCAGATTCGCCCCGATGGCAAAGCACTCCATCACCATGGCCTGGGCGCTCAGGGCGCTGGCCCGGTCCTTTGTGGTCAGCCGCCGGTTGCGCTCCTCGTCGGTGAGCGGGGCCAGCAGGCTGGAAGAGGTGCGCAGCGCCAGCACCGAGGCCACCGCCGCGGGCGCGTTGGCCGTGGCGGCCAGCACGCCGCATCCGGCAAGGCAGACGAGGGCGCAAAAAACGGCCGCGCCCCGCGGGCCCAGCCGCCGTGCCAGGGCAGGGGAGAAGGCCCCCGCAAGGCCCAGCAGCGAGGCGGCCACATAGGCGGCGCTCATGGCCCCCTGGCTCATGCCGCAGGCTTCGTATTTTAACTGGTTCAAAAACACCGTGGCCACCTGGCAGACCTCCGCCAGCAGAGCGGCCCCGGCCAGCAGCGGAAGAACGCCGCCGTTCAGCGCCTGGCGGGCCACAGCGGTAAAGCTGCCCCGGGCGGGGGAAGGCTCCGGGTCGCGCACCTCCCGCAGGCCCAGCGCAAACACCAGCGCCAGGGCGTAGCTGCCCGCAGTGAGCAGCGCGGAAAGGCGGTAGCTGCCCGGCGGCAGAAGGGCGAACACGCCGCCCGCCGCCACCAACCCCGCCATGGACAGGGCATTGTAGACCGAAAAGGCCCGCAGGCTGTTTTCGTCCCGGCAGGAGAGGTAGATCACGGCGCTGTCCACGCCGGAGATCCCCGACTGCACCACCGCCAGCAGGATGCGCTCGACGAGAAAATCCCCGAAGGAGTCCGCTTGCCAGAACACCAGTTTGGAAACAAAGTACAGCCCGCTGCACAGCACCATGGTGCGCCGGTAGCCCAGCCGCTCGGCCAGCACGCCCCAGGGCAGCTCCAGCGCCACGCAGAGGGCCAGCGACACCGCCTCGATGAGGGAAATTTCGAACACCGACACCCCTGCGGCCCGGCGGTAAAGAGTGGCCACGGGGGCGTAAAATGCCATGCCCTGCAGCAGGGCGATGGCGTACATGCAAAAAAATATTCCGTTTCAACATAAAGACAGACCCATCCTTAAAACGAACACAAGGCAAACAGGCGCCGGTGTCTGCCGGCGCCGCGGACGATGTGTTCAGTTCATCAGATGGGTCTGTTCATTGTTCTTTCCTCAAAAAGGGCGGTTCACGCTTCGGCGTCCGCTTCGGTCTCCCGTACGATGTACACCGGGCGGCGTTTCACTTCCATATAGGTCTTGGCCAGATACTGCCCCAGCACCCCCATGCAGAACAGCTGCACGCCGCTGCACAGAAAGATGATGCACACAAGGCTGGGCCAGCCGCTGGTGGGGTCGCCGAAGAGCAGGGTGCGCACGATGATAAAAACGATCATCACAAAGGCCAGCGCGCAGAAGGCGATGCCCATCAGGCTGGCCAGCGCCAGGGGCGCGGTGGTGAAGGCCACGATGCCTTCCAGCGAGTAGAGGAACAGCTTCCAGAAGCTCCACTTGGTCTCGCCGGCCACCCGCTCCACATTCACATACTCCAGCCACTTGGTCTTGAAGCCCACCCAGCCGAAGATGCCCTTGGAAAAACGGTTGTACTCCGGCAGCGCCAGAATGGCGTCCACCATCCGGCGGCGCATCAGCCGGTAGTCCCGTGCGCCGTCCACGATGTCCGCGTCGCTCATCTTGTTGATGATCTTGTAGAACATCCGGGCAAAAAAGCTGCGGATGGGCGGCTCGCCCTTGCGGTCGGTGCGGCGGGTGGCGGCGCAGTCGTAGTCCTCGTTCAAAAGCGCGTCCAGCATCTGGGGCAAAAGGGCGGGCGGGTCCTGCAGGTCCGCGTCCATCATGGCCACATAGTCGCCTTTTGCCGCCTCAAGGCCCGCCAGAATGCCCGCCTCCTTGCCGAAGTTGCGGCTAAAGCTGATGTAGCGTACCCGCTCGTCCTCTTTGTGCAGCTGGCGGGCGATGGCGAGGGTGTTGTCCTTGGAGCCGTCGTCCACAAAAATAAATTCAAAATCCGCCCCGTGGCTGGCTTTCATCTCTTCGGCCACCCGGCAGATCTCCTTATAAAAATAGGGCAGCGCTTCCTGCTCGTTGTAGCAGGGCACCACGATGGAAAGCAGCATTCCGCCACCGCCTTTTCGCTTTTTTTTCATTCTATCACAAAGGTCGGGGCGGGGCAAGCGGAGCAAAACGCGGCTTTTGTCCCTTTGCGCCGCCGGGGCAGGCCCCGCGCCTTTCTTTTTGCCGGACGGAGGGCATTTGTAAAAAAACTGTGCCCCGTTCACAAAATGAATTGTTTTGTCCAAACGTTTTTGGTATAATATTCAATAATGCGGCGGTTTGCGCCGCGCGGGAAGAAGGGGGCGTGCCGGGTGAAGGGCTGGATGAACGCGCTGCGGGAACTGGCCTGGCTCACGCAGCTTGGGTTTTCGCTGGTCACGCCGCCGTTTTTGTGCGCCTGGGGCGCCTGGTGGCTCATCAGCGAAAAAGGCTGGCCCGCCTGGGTCATGCTGCCGGCGCTGATTCTGGGCCTGGGCGCGGCGGGAGCCTCGTTCTGGGGCTTTTACCGCTATGTGCAGCGCAAGAACCGGCCGGATGAAAAAGGCCCCGCCGCCTTCAATGACCACGTTTGAAAGAGAGGAACGTCCGGATGAAATTACAGCCGGCAGTGAAAAAAGAGACCGCCCACATCGCCCTGGGCGTGGCCGTGGGCGTGGCGGTGATGCTCGCCGTGTTCGCCCTGCTGGGCCGCTTTGACTACACCGTGGCCCTGGGAGGCGTTTTGGGCGGCGCGGTGGCGGTGCTGAATTTTCTGGTGCTGGGCCTGACGGTGCAGAAGATCACCGCCGAAGCGAGCGCCGAGCGGGGCCAGAAACTGATGCAGTTTTCCTACAGCATGCGCATGCTGGTGATGGCCCTGTGGCTCATCCTGGCGGTGAGCATGCCCTTCCTTCACTGGGTGGCAGCGGCGCTTCCGTTGCTTTTCCCCCGGCTGACCATCGCGGTCATGCAGATCACCGGGGTCTACAAAAAGGAACAAAACAACGAGGAAAAGGGGGAACAAGTCGACCATGAACGTTGAGATCACCGGCCCGAAGATCCTTTGGGAGTCCTCCTGGTCGGTGCCGCTGCTGGGCAAGTTCCAGCTCACCGAGAGTTTGCTGGACGCCTGGATCATTCTGGCGGCCATCGCGGTGCTCTGCTGGTGGCTGGGCCGCGGCCTGACCGTGGACAAGATCAGCAAAAAGCAGGCGGTGGCAGAGCTTCTGGTCACCACCTGCAAGAACTTCGTCATCGGCAACATGGGCCAGCGCTACGCCCACTTCGTGCCCTTCATCGGGGCGCTGTTCAGCTATTCGGCGCTGTGCAGCCTGTCCAGCCTGATCGGGCTGTACCCCGCCACCAGCGACCTGTCCACCGAGCTGTCCTGGGCGCTGCTGGTGTTCGTGATGATCACCTACACCAAGATCAAGACCAACGGCCTGGGGGGCTACCTGTTGGGCTTCACCACCCCCATCCCGGTGTTCACCCCCTTCAACATCATCAGCGAGCTGGCAACGCCCATCTCCATGGCTTTCCGTCACTTCGGCAACATCATGTCCGGCGGCGTCATCAGCACGCTGGTCTACGCCGCGCTGGCGGTGGCCAGCAACGCGCTGCTGGGCATGCTGCCCGGCGCGCTGGGCGAGGTGTTGAGCCTCATCCCCATCTTCCAGCTGGGCATCCCGGCGGTGCTGTCCATTTACTTTGATCTGTTCAGCAGCCTCATGCAGGCCTTCATCTTCTGCATGCTCACCATGCTGTACATCGCCAACGCCGCCGAGGCGGACGGCTGACCCTTTTGACCCGACGCGGCCGCCGGCCGCGAGGCATAATAATTCGTACTTCATTTTTAGGAGGAACTATCTATGATGGAAAAAGCAATCGTTCTGGCCGGCTGCGCCATCGGCGCGGGTCTCGCTCTGATCGCCGGTATCGGCCCCGGTATCGGCGAAGGTTACGCCGTGGGCCAGGCCTGCTCGGCCATCGGCCGCCAGCCCGAGTGCAAGGGCGACGTCACCAGCACCATGCTGCTGGGCTGCGCCATCGCCGAGACCACCGGTATCTACGGCTTCGTCACCGGCCTGCTGCTTCTGTTCGTTGCGCCGGGCATGTTCACCGGCATGCTGGGCTGAAAACAGCCCCCACAAGCCGCAGGAAAGGGGAATGACCATTGGAACAATTTAAAGATCTGGTCACCATAACGCCCTGGCACATGATCATGATGCTGGGCAACCTGCTGATCCTCACGCTGATCGTCAAAAAGCTGCTGTTCGAGCGGGTGCAGAAGGTGCTGGACGAGCGCCAGGCCCGGGCCGACGCCATGCTGGACGACGCCCGCAAGGCCAAGGAGACCGCCGAGGCCGAGAAGGCCGAGTACGAGACCCATCTGGCCGCAGCCAAACAGGAAGTGGCCGACATGCTGGCCCAGGCGGACAAGACCGCCGCGGCCCGCAGCGAGGAGACCCTCGCCGCCGCCCGCGAGCAGGCCGCCCAGATGAAGCAGAAGGCCGAGGCGGAGATCGAACAGGCCCGCAAGAAGGCCCTGAACGACGCCAAGGACGAGATCGGCGGCATGGCCATGGCCATTGCCAGCAAGGTGGTGGAGCGGGAGATCAACGAGGCCGACCACAAGGCCCTGATCGACAGCTTCATCGAAAACGTGGGTGACGCATCATGACCGCCGCGGGCGCCGAGTACGGCGGCGCGCTCTACGAGCTGGCCGCCGAGGAGGGTCTGGAGGAGGTCGTGCTGCAGCAGCTGACCGAAGTTCGCCGGCTGCTGGCCGAAAATCCCGCCTATGAAAAACTGCTGGCCATGCCCAGCGTGCCCAAGGCCGAGCGCTGCGCTGCGCTGGACGAGGCCTTCGGCGGGCAGGTGGAAGTTTATCTTTTGAATTTTCTCAAGCTTCTGTGCGAAAAGGGCGCCATCCGCACCCTGCCGGACTGCCTGAAGGAGTACCGGGCCCGCTACAACGAGGCCCACGGCATCCTGGAGGCCACGGCGGTGACGGCGGTGCCCATGAGTGAAGCGCAGACCGAGGCGCTGAAGAAAAAGCTTGAGGCGCTTACCGGCAAGACCATCGCCCTCACCGCCCGGGTGCAGCCCGGGTGCCTGGGCGGCGTGCGGCTGGAGGTGGAGGGCACCCAACTGGACGGCACGGTGAAGAACCGGCTGGACGAGGTGCGCCGCCTGCTGGCAGCCACATTGTAATCGGAGAAGGTGAAAGAATGCAATTAAAACCCGAAGAGATCACCCGGATCATCAAGGCGCAGATCAAGCACTACCAGAACGTCATCGAGCAGAGCGAGACCGGCACCGTGATCCTGGTGGGCGACGGCATCGCCCGGGCGGTGGGTCTGGAAAAATGCATGAGCGGCGAATTGCTGGAGTTTGAAAACGGCGCCTACGGCATGGCCCAGAACCTGGAGGAGAACAGCGTCTCCATCGTTCTGCTGGGCGACGCCGAGGGCATCAAAGAGGGCAGCGTGGTCAAGCGCACCGGGCGCGTGGTGAGCGTGCCCGTGGGCGAGGGGCTGATCGGCCGCGTGGTGAACGCGCTGGGCCAGCCCATCGACGGCAAAGGCCCCATCGAGGCCGCCGAATACCGGCCCATCGAGTCCCCCGCGCCGGGCATCATCGAGCGCAAGAGCGTTTCCGTGCCCCTGCAGACCGGCATCAAGGCCATCGACTCGATGATCCCCATCGGCCGCGGCCAGCGCGAGCTCATCATCGGCGACCGCCAGACCGGTAAAACCGTCATCGCCACCGACACCATCATCAACCAGAAGGGCACCGGCGTGCTGTGCATCTACGTGGCCATCGGCCAGAAGCAGAGCACCGTGGCCCAGCTGGTGAACACCCTGGCGGAAAACGGCGCCATGGACTACACCATCGTGGTTTCCGCCTCCGCCAGCGAGCTGTCGCCTTTGCAGTACATCGCCCCCTACGCCGGCTGCGCCATGGGCGAATACTTCATGGCCCAGGGCAAGGACGTGCTGGTCATTTATGACGACCTGTCCAAACACGCCGTGGCTTACCGTGCCCTCAGCCTGCTCATCCGCCGTCCCCCGGGACGTGAGGCTTACCCCGGCGACGTGTTCTATCTGCACAGCCGCCTGTTGGAGCGCGCGGCCCGTCTTGCGCCGGAATACGGCGGCGGCAGCCTGACCGCTCTGCCCATCATCGAGACCCAGGCGGGCGACGTGTCCGCCTACATCCCCACCAACGTCATCTCCATCACCGACGGCCAGATCTTCCTGGAGAGCGAGCTGTTCCACAGCGGCGTCATGCCGGCGGTGAACCCGGGCATCTCGGTGTCCCGCGTGGGCGGCAACGCCCAGATCAAGGCGATGAAGAAGGTGGCGGGCAGCCTGAAGCTCATCTACAGCCAGTACCGCGAGCTGCAGAGCTTTGCCCAGTTCGGCTCCGACCTGGACGCCGACACCAAGGCCCGTCTGGCCCAGGGCGAGCGCATCGTGGCCGTGCTCAAGCAGGACCGCAATTCCCCCATCCCGGTGGAAAAGCAGGTGTGCATCCTCTACGCCGTCACCAAGGACTACCTGAAAGAGGTGGCCGTGGAGGACGTGAAGGAGTACGAGAAGGGCCTGTACGAGTATATGGACGCCCATGCCAGCGAGGTCCTTTCCTCCATCCGCATCAGCGGCAAGCTGGAAGAGGACGCGGAAAAGGCGCTGGCCCTGGCGCTGGACGATTACACCCGGCAGTTTTTGAACACCCGGGCCAAGTGAGGAGGCAGAGCGTATGGCAGGCGCGTCCATGAAGGACATCAAACTGCGCATCAAAAGCGTGGAAGGCACCATGCAGATCACCAAGGCCATGGAGCTGGTGGCCTCCTCCAAGCTGCGCCGCGCCAAGGAGCGGGTGGAACACAGCCGCCCCTATTTCGACGTGCTCCATGCGGCGCTGGATGACATCGCCTACTCCAACGACGAGTTCCGCTCGCCCTACATGGCCCAGCGCCCGGTGAAGACCAGCTGCTATGTGGTCATCGCCGGCGACCGCGGCCTTGCCGGCGGATACAACGCCAACATCCTCAAGGCGGTGGCCGCCCACGCCGAGGGAAAGAACTGGTGCGTTCTGCCCATCGGCAAAAAGGCGCTGGAGCATTACCGCCGCCGGGGCGTGCCCATCGTCACCGACCGCTACGCCGAGGCGGCGGACGTGGAGATGAGCGGCTGCTACGACATCGCCCGCACCCTGGCCAAGGGGTTTGTGAACGGCGAGTTCGACGAGGTCATCCTGGCCTACACCAATTTCGTCTCCATGCTCAGCCAGCAGCCGGCCACCCTGAAGCTGCTGCCGCTGAACTACCGGAAAGCGGAAAAGGGCAGCGGCCCCCGCCAGACCACCCTCTACGAGCCGGACTGCGAGACGGTCTACAACGCCATCGTGCCGGAATATCTGGCGGGCCTCATCTGGGGCGGGCTGTGTGAGTCGGTGGCCAGCGAGCTGGGCGCCCGCCGCACCGCCATGGACGCCGCCAGCAAGAACGCCGGCGAGATGATCGAAAACCTGAGCCTGCATTACAACCGGGCCCGGCAGGCGGCCATCACCCAGGAAATCACCGAGATCGTGGCGGGCGCCGAGGGCTGAACAGCCCGCGGCTCACGCCGAAAAAAGGAGAAATGTCCATGCCGAATCAATTCGAAGGCACCGTGGTGCAGGTCATCGGCCCGGTGCTGGATATCAAATTCCCCGACGGCCAGCTGCCCAGCCTGCTGAACGCCATCCGGGTGGAGAACGGCGACAAGAGCCTGATCGTGGAGGTGGCGCAGCACATCGGCGACAATGTGGTGCGCTGCATCGCCATGAGCAGCACCGACGGCCTGGTCCGCGGCGCCAAAGCGGTGGATACCGGCGGCCCCATCAGCGTGCCTGTGGGCCGGGAGTGCCTGGGCCGCATCTTCAACCTGCTGGGCGAGCCGGTGGACAATCTGCCCGCCCCCGAGACCGCGGAGCGCTGGCCCATCCACCGGGACCCTCCCAGCTATGAGGAACAGCAGAACACCACCGAGATCCTGGAGACCGGCATCAAGGTCGTGGACCTGATCTGCCCCTACGCCAAGGGCGGCAAGATCGGCCTGTTCGGCGGCGCCGGCGTGGGCAAGACCGTGCTCATCATGGAGCTCATCAACAACGTTGCCAAGCAGCACGGCGGCCTGTCGGTGTTCACCGGCGTGGGCGAGCGCACCCGCGAAGGCAACGACCTGTACAACGAGATGAAGGAGTCGGGCGTTATCAACAAGACCGCCCTGGTCTACGGCCAGATGAACGAGCCGCCGGGAGCCCGTATGCGCGTAGGTCTGTCCGGCCTGACCATGGCCGAGTACTTCCGCGACAAGGAGCACCAGGACGTGCTTCTCTTCATCGACAACATCTTCCGCTTCACCCAGGCGGGCAGCGAGGTGTCGGCGCTGCTGGGCCGTATGCCCAGCGCCGTGGGCTATCAGCCCACCCTGGCCACCGAGATGGGCGCGCTGCAGGAGCGCATCACCTCCACCAAAGAGGGCTCCATCACCAGCGTGCAGGCGGTGTACGTGCCGGCGGACGATTTGACCGACCCGGCCCCCGCCACCACCTTCGCCCATCTGGACGCCACCACTGTTCTGTCCCGTGCCATCGCCAGCCTGGGCATCTACCCGGCGGTGGACCCGCTGGATTCCTCCAGCCGCATCCTGTCCCCCGACGTGCTGGGCCAGGAGCACTACGAGGTGGCCCGCGGCGTGCAGCAGGTGCTGCAGCGCTACAAGGAGCTGCAGGACATCATCGCCATCATGGGCATGGACGAGCTGAGCGAGGAGGACAAGATCACCGTCAACCGCGCCCGCAAGATCCAGCGCTTCCTCAGCCAGCCCTTCACCGTGGCCGAGCAGTTCACCGGCATGGAGGGCCGCTATGTGCCTCTGAAGGAGACGGTCCGGGGCTTCAAAGAGATCCTGGAAGGCAAACACGACGACCTGCCCGAGTCGGCGTTCCTGTTCAAGGGCACCATCGACGAGGTGGTCGCGGCGGCAAAGAAAGGTGAAACGGCATGAGCAGCTTTCCCTTGCAGATCGTCACCCCCGGCGGCCAGGCCTTTGACGGCCCGGCGGAAAAACTTTTCTGCCGCACCATCGTGGGCGACGTGGCCATTCTGGCCCGCCACTGCGATTATCTCACCGCGGTGGGCATGGGCGAGGCCCGGGTCACCCTGGAGGACGGCTCGGTGCGCCGCGCCGCCTGCATCGGCGGCATGCTGTCGGTGAGCGGGGGCAAGGTGCGCCTGATGGCCAACACCTTCGAGTGGGCCGAGGACATCGACGTGGCCCGGGCCGAGGCGGCCGAAGCGGATTCGAAGCGCCAGCTGGAGCAGACGGACCTCACTCCCCGTGACCGGGAGCTGGCCACCGCCAGGCTGCGGCGCGCTCAGGTGCGCCAGAGCGTGGCCGCCCGCCGCTGAACCCGAAGGAGGAGAGCCCATGGACCTGGAACGACTCACCGCGCTGCTGGATGTGCTCAGCGGCCGCTGGAACCAGGTGCTGGCCGTCTTTGGCGGCGTTGCACTGGCGGCGGGCCTGCTGGGCCTGCTTACCCGCGCCCTGGGCGCCAAGGAAGAGGACGGCTTTCACCACCTGTTCCGCCGCCGGTCCGACGAGGAATGACCGGGAACTTTGATTCCAAAACGGAATAAATTCACGGAAATATCCGGAACGTAAAAATCCCCCTGCCTTGCGGCAGGGGGATTTTTCTGCGAAAAAGGCATCACAGCCGGCGGCTCCAGCTGTGGCGGCTGGCCAGCGCCAGCAGGGGGAAGATCTCCAAACGGCCCAGCAGCATGTCCAGCGTGAGCACCAGCTTGGAGAGGTCGCTGAAACAGTCGTAGTTGGCCATGGGCCCTACCGCACCGAAGCCCGGCCCGATGTTGTTGAAGCAGGCGAAGACGGCGGAGATGTTGCTCTCCACGCTGAATTCGTCCAGCGAGATGAGCACGAAGCTGCCGAAGATGATGAGCACATAGGCCACCAGATAGGCGCTCACGTTGTGGACCACAGAGTCGTCCACCACCTTGCCGTTCACCCGCACCAGCTGCACGCTGTTGGGGCGCAGGGTCTGGCGCATGGCCCGGCGCAGGCTCTTGCACATGATGGAAAGGCGCATCACCTTCAGGCCGCCGCCGGTGGATCCGGCGCAGGCGCCCACCGCCATCAGACACAGCAGGATGGCCTTGGAGAAGGCAGGCCAGAGGTCAAAATCCACCGTGGAAAAGCCGGTGGTGGTCATGAGGCTGCCCACCTGGAAATAGGCGTGACGGATGCGCTCGGAAAGGTCGGGGATGATGTCCCGGATGTCCCAGGCGATGAGGGCGCCGGAGACCAGCAGGATGAGGAAATACAGGCGCACTTCCTCGTCCTTCACCGCAAGGCCCACCTTGCGCATCAAAAGCAGGTAATACACCGAAAAGTTCACCCCGAACAGGATCATGAACACGGTGACCACCCATTGCAGGTAGGGGCTGTAGCTGGCCATGCTGTCCGCCTTGATGCCAAAGCCGCCGGTGCCGGCGGTGCCGAAGGCGGTGCACAGGCTGTCGAACAGGGGCATGCCTCCCACCAGCAGGAACAGGATGCAGGCCAGGGTCAGCGCCAGGTAGATGGCGTAAAGAATTTTGCTGGTCTGGCGCAGCCGGGGGGTGAGCTTGCTCACCGTGGGACCGGGGCTCTCCGCCCGCATCAGATGCAGCGTGCCGCCCTGGCGCGCGGGCAGGATGGCCAGCATGAACACCAGAATGCCCATGCCGCCCAGCCAGTGGGTGGTGCTGCGCCAGAACAAAAGGCCCCGGCTCATCTGGGACGGGTCGGCCAGAATGGAGGCGCCGGTGGTGGTGAAGCCGCTCACCACCTCGAACAGCGCGTCGATGTAGCTGGGGATCTGGCCGCTGATGTAAAAGGGCAGGCAGCCCAGCAGCGACAGTACGATCCAGCTCATGGCCACCGTCACAAAGCCCTCGGGGGCAAAGATGCTGTCCCGGGCGCGGCGGCCCACCAGCAGAAACAGCCCGGCGCACAGGCCCATAATGAGCAGCGACACCCCGAAGGCCGCGGCCGTGGGGGCGTCCCGGTCCACCCAGCACCACACGAGGCTGGGCAGCATGAAGCCCATCTCCAGCAGGATGATCATGCCGATGGTGTGGTTGATCGCTCGAAAATTCAAATCCGCACTTCCTCTTTTAAAAATCCCGTTGAAGCGGCCCGTTATTCAAACAGGTCGTTCATCTGCAGCACCGGGCTGTCCAGCGTGCTCACCGCCACCACCGTGTCGCCCGCCTCAAAGCTGGAGGTGCCGTCCGGAATGATGGTGTCGGCGCCCCGGCTGATGCAGGAGATCAGGATGCCCCGGCGCAGGGGCACGTCCTTCAGCGGCACGCCCCGGTAGCGGGTGTTCTCGTCCACCCGGAACTCCATGGCGGCGGCGTGGCCCTCGGCGATGAGGTGCAGCGCCAGGATTTTGCCGGTCTTGTTCTGCATGCTTCGCACATAGCGGGCAATGAGCGCGCTGCACAGGTCCTTGGGGCTAACGATGCTGCCGATGTCCAGCGCTTCAAACATGCGGTTGTATTCCAGGCGGTTGACCTTGGTCACCACCTTGGGCACGCCCTGGCTGTGGGCGTACATGCTCAGCACGATGTTCTCCTCGTCGATGCCGGTCAGGCTGACCAGCGCGTCGGCCTCGTCCAGGCCTTCGCTCTCCAGAAAGCTCTGGGAGGAACCGTCGCCCAGCACCACCGCCGCCCCGGGCAGGTTCTCCGCCAGAAAGCGGGCGCGGGCCGGGTTCTGCTCGATGATCTTCACGCTCAGGTGGGAGTCCAGCAGGCGCTGGGCCAGATAGAAGCTGATGTGGCCGCCGCCCACCAGCATCACCCGGCGGATCTTCTGCTTGGCGATGCCCAGATTCTTGATGAGCTGGGCAAGGTTCACCGCCCGGGCGGTGACGAAGATGCGGTCGCCCTTTTTCAGCTCAAAGCTGCCGTCGGGAATGATGACCTGGCCGACGCGCAGCACCGCGCACACCAGCACCTTCACCTGGGCGATCTTGTAAAGCTGGTGCAGCGCAACGCCCTCCAGCCGGCTGCCCTCGTCCACCCGCAGGCCCACGATCTCCACCCGGCCTTTGGCAAAGCTGTCCCGGTGGAGGAAGCTGGGGAACTGCAGCAGATGGAAAATTTCCCGCGCCGCCGACAGTTCCGGGTTGATGGTCATGGAAAGACCCAGCTCCTCCCGCATGAAGAAGAGCTGTTCGGTGTAGTCCGGGTTGCGCACCCGGGCGATGGTGTGCAGGCGGCTGTTCATCTTTTTGGCCGTCAGGCAGCACAGCAGGTTGATCTCATCGGCGCTGGTGGCGGCGATGAGCAGGTCCGCTTTCTGCACCTGTGCCTGCCGCAGCGCCTCCATGGTGGCGGCGTTGCCCTGCACCGCCAGCACGTCGTACTGGTACATATTGGCCTGCAGCACACCGGGGTTGGAATCCACAATGGTGACCTCGTGGCCCTCGTGCAGCAGCTGCCGCGTCAGGGCAAGGCCCACCTTGCCGTCGCCGGCAATAATGATCTTCATGGCACACACCTTTGTCTTGTGTTTTGGTTGGTTTTCGGCCAGTGGACATAAAAAACTAATTATAGTATACGAGTTCAAGGTCGAATGTACAAGCGGTATTCGGTTTTTTGGTCAAAGGAGGGCGAAAAGCGCCCCGGCACACGCCGGAACGCCGCCGTGCCGTGCTTGACAGTGCGGCCCAAAATGGGATACCATAAAGCTAAAAGAGAACGCCGTTTCCGCCGCCCTTGGGCCGCGGGCGGCAGCGGGGGACGAGCGAAATGCAGAACGCGAAGAACCTTTATATCCTCAGCGACACCAACGCCTTTACCCGGGGCGAGCTGGACAACGTAGCCCTCACCGAGGACGGTGTGTGCCTGGAGCAGGTGGCGGGCCGCCATGTGCTTTACGGCTGCTTCACCTCCCAGCCGGTGAACCTGCCTGCTTTTGACCGGCTGGTGATGAGCTGGAACGCCGACACCCCGCCGGGCACCGTGGTGGAAGCCCAGGCCCGGGTGCGGGTGGGCGAGGAGTGGAGCGGCTGGCTGAGCTTCGGCAAGTGGAGCCCCTACATCCGGCGGGCCAGCGTCACCGGCAGCGAGGACGCGCCGGTGTTCATGTGGCGCAACGTGCTGCACGTGGCCAAAGGCCGCGCCGTGCAGGCCCAGCTGCGCATCTATCTTTACACCGACGACGAGCGCCTCACCCCCCGGGTGTGGCTGCTGGCCGCCAGCGTGCGCCCGGTGGACGGAGACAGCGAGCCTCCCGCCCTTTACAGCCGGGCCCTGCATCTGCCCGCCTACAGCCAGAACCTGCGTGACCCCGCCCTGCGGGACGGCATGAGCACCCCCGTCACCCTGGCGGGCATGCTCAACCGCTGGGGGCAGGACGTGCTGCCCGAGGAGCTGGCCCAGGCCATGCTGGACCACGGCGACACCGACATGGGCACCCGGAACTTCTCCTTCGGCGCGGCGCTGGCCGGGTCGCTGGGCTACCGGGCCTACCTGGCCTATCTGGAACCGGAGCGGCTGTGGCAGTGCATCAAACAGGGCAATTCGGTGGGTGTGTTCATGCGCTACGCCGACAGCGAGGAACAGGCGGCGGCCACCGGCAAGGTGTACCTGCCCGGTGCCTTTGCCGACGTGGAGGCCCAGATGATGGCTCTGCGGGGCTTTGAGGTGACGGAGGAAGGCTCCTTCGCCCTGGTGAACGACAGCCTTGCCCCCACCGACGCCGAGGCCGAGCGGTCCTACCCGCTGGACGCGTTCTGGAAAGCCTATCAGGGCCTGGCGCTGGTCATCACCGGGCGGCAGAAGGGCCGGGGCGAAGGCTGCCCCCACCGCCGCCACGCCCGGCTGCGGCCCCTGGAGCAGGTGGGCTGCTACATCTTTCAGGACGAGAACGGCCGGGACCTGCCCCTGCCGGAGGACTTTTCCGGCACGCTGGCCTGCGCCGTGGCGGGGAACGCCGTTCACGCCACCACCGCCCACAAGACCTTCCGCTTTTTGAAGCCCACGGCTCAGGGCGGCGTGCAGCTGCCGCCGGAGCTGTTCGGCGGCAAGGGCCGCATCACCGTGTACGCCATCGAACCGAACGGCTGCGCCCTGGTGGGGGATGTGCACCTGCCGGGCTGAACGCCGCAAGAGAATAAGGGGGGCAGATCATGAGCATGAAATACAGTGTCATCACCATCGGACGGGAGTTCTGCACCGGCGGGCTGGACATTGCCCGCAATGTGGCGGGCCGGCTGGGCGCGCCCATGTATGACAAGGAACTCATCACCCTCGCGGCCAAGGAGAGCGGCCTGTCGGAACAGGCCATTGCCGCCGGCGAAAAGCGGCCCAGCGGCAGTTTGCTCTATAACCTCTACACCATGGGCAGCGATCTGCCCTTGAGCGATCAGGTGTTCGTGGTGCAGAGCCAGATCATCCGCCGCCTGGCGGACCAGGGCCCCTGCGTCATCGTGGGGCGCTGCGGCGACTATGTGCTGCGAAACCGCACCGACGTGCTGCGGGTCTTTCTCCACGCGCCGCTGGAGTTCCGCCGCGGCCGCGCCGTGGCCGACGGCCTTGTGCCCGCCGACGCCGACGAGCGCACGGTGAGCGCCATGCTGGAAAAAGAGGACCGCCGCCGCGCCGCCTACTACAATTTCTACAGCGAGTTCCGCTGGGGCGAGGCCGCCCACTACGACCTGTGCCTCAACGCCGCGCTGGGCGAAAATGCCTGTGCCGACCTGATCTTGCGGGCGGCCCAGGGGTAAAAACACACAATTCCCCGCCGCGAACGCGGCGGGGAATCATTCTATCCGAAACGAGGGATGCGCCATGATAAAGACTGTGGGCGTAGTCAGCCTGTCCGCCGGCACGCTGGGAGAGGACTTTGTGCGCCATGAGCTGGAGCTGGGGGTGCGGCGGCTGGAAAATTACGGTCTGAAGGTGAAGTTCCTGCCCCATGCCCTCAAAGGCATCGACTATGTGAAGGCTCACCCGGAGCAGCGGGCCGCCGACCTGCTGGAAGCCTTCCGGGACCCGGAAATAGACCTCATCCTCTGCGCCATCGGCGGCGACGACACCTATCGGCTGCTGCCCTATCTCTTTGAAGAAGGCCAGCTGGGAAAGGCTGCTTGTGAAAAACCCTTCCTGGGCTTTTCCGATTCCACCGTCAACCACTTCATGCTCCACAAGGTGGGTCTGCCCACCTTTTACGGCCAGGCCTTTTTGTCGGACGTTTGTGAGATGGACAAGGAGATGCTGCCCTACACCCGGCGGTACTTTGAGGAGCTGCTGCGCACCGGCGCCATCCGTCGGGTGGAGCCCAGCGACGTGTGGTACGAGGGCCGCACCGACTACGGCCCCGCCCGGCTGGGCACCCCGCTGCCCGCCCACCCCGCTGAGGGCTGGAAGCTGCTGCAGGGGCCGCCGGTCTTTTCCGGCAAAATTCTGGGCGGCTGCCTGGACACCATTCATGACTTTTTTGACGGGGAACGCTACGCCGACATGCCCGTTCTGTGCAAAAAATACGGCCTGTTCCCCGACGCGGCGGACTGGCAGGGCCGCATCCTGCTGCTGGAGACCAGCGAGGAGCAGATGAGCCCGGAAAAGTTCAGCCGCGCCCTGGGCTTTTTGAAAGAGGCGGGGGTGTTCAAGGCGGTGAGCGGCGTGCTCTTCGGCCGCCCCATGGACAACGTGTACCGGGAAGAATACCACCGGCGGCTGGCGGCGGCGGTGGACGACCCCGCCCTGCCCATTCTGGCGGACGTGAGCGTGGGCCACGCCCTGCCCCGGTGCATCCTGCCCTTCGGGGTGAACGCCAGAGTGGACGCGCAGGCCCGGACCATCACCTTCGGCGCTCCGTAAACCCCAAAAACTCCCTGCTTGACAAAAGTATTACTTTGTGCTAATAATAAAAGGGATAAGGCAAAGCAAGTCCCCCCTGCCGGCGTCCGCTGGCAGAGGGGCTTTTTCATGCCCGCACAAGAAAGGAAAACAGGAGGTCATTCACCATGTACGATCTCGTGATCGTTGGCGCCGGCCCCGCCGGCATTTTCACCGCGCTGGAACTGCTGCGCAAAGGCAAAAAAGAGAAGATCGTCATCGTCGAAAAGGGCAAACCGGTGGAAAAGCGCCATTGCCCCAAGGCAGAGACCGGCCGCTGCATGAACTGCAAGCCCTACTGCCACATCACCACCGGCTTTTCCGGCGCGGGCGCTTTCTCCGACGGCAAGCTGAGCTTGTGCTATGAGGTGGGCGGCGAACTGCCCACCCTCATCGGCGAGGAGTTTGCCCAGAGCCTCATCGACTACACCGATTCCATCTATCTGGAGTTCGGCGCCGACCCCCATGTGGAGGGCATCTACGACGGCGAGGACATCCGCGAAATTCGCAAGAACGCCATCAAGGCGGGCCTGAAACTGGTGGATTGCCCCATCCGCCATCTGGGCACCGAGAAGGCCCAGGACCTGTATCTGGCGCTGCAGAACCACCTGCTGGCCCAGGGCGTGGAGATGCGCTTTGACACCGAGTGCGTGGACCTGCTCATCGAGGACAGCGTCTGCCGCGGCGTGAAGGTGCGCGCGGCCAAGGGCGGCGCCGAGGAGGACATCCTGGCCCGCCGCACGGTGGTGGCCACCGGCCGCCGGGGCGCCGACTGGCTGGAGCGCCGCTGCGCCCAGCACGGCATCGCCCACAAGCCCGGCACCGTGGACATCGGCGTGCGGGTGGAGGTGCGCAACGAGGTGATGGAAAAGGTGAACAAGGTGCTGTATGAGTCCAAGCTCATCGGCTACCCCAAGCCCTTCAAGAACAAAGTGCGCACCTTCTGCCAGAACCCCGGCGGCTTCGTCAGCCAGGAGAACTACGACAACGACCTGGCGGTGGTGAACGGCCACAGCTACAAGGAGAAGAAGAGCAATAACACCAACCTGGCCATCCTGTGCAGCCACAACTTCACCGAACCCTTCAACCAGCCCATCGAGTACGCCCAGAAGGTGGGCGAGCTCACCAACATGCTGGGTGCGGGCCACATCATGGTGCAGCGCTACGGCGACATTCTGGACGGCAAGCGCACCTGGCAGAAGGAGCTGAGCCAGAGCAACGTGCGCCCCACTCTGGTGGACGCGGTGGCCGGCGACATCACCGCCGCCATGCCCTACCGGGCGATGACCAACATCATCGCCTTCATCCAGATGCTGGACCAGGTGGTGCCGGGCTTCGCCAGCGACGAGACCCTGCTCTACAGCCCCGAGCTGAAGTTCTACTCCAACCGGGTGAAGATGGACGAGGACCTGGTCACCAACGTGGAGGGCCTGCACTGCCTGGGCGACTCCTGCGGCTGGACCCGCGGCCTGATGATGGCCAGCGTCATGGGCGTGCTCATGGGCCGCAAAATCGCCCAGTGGGACGCGGAATAAACAAATAACGAAAAGCCCCGGAGCCGCACGGCTCCGGGGCTGTTTTTTACTCGATGGGCACGGCGCCCGCGTCCTCCAGGCTCACTTCGCCGCCGGTCTCGGCGGCTTCTTCGGTCAGCGGGGCGTTCGCCTCCGCGGCGTCCCCGGCGGGGGCGGCGGCCTCTTCGCCAAAGCCGGCGGCGGTCTCGGCGGCTTGCTCGTCGGGCAGAGGCGCGGCGGTGGCCGCGGCGGTCACAAGGCCGGTCACCTCGCCGCTGGGCGAAGCCAGCAGATAGGCGCCCACCGGCTCTTCCTTATACACCAGCAGAACGCCGCTCACCTTGTTCTCGCCGGTGCTGCGCCCGGGGCAAAGCACCACCCATTTTTCCACCGTCTTGTTCTTGTACTTCTCCAGCGACAGGCCGCTCTCCTTCACCACCGTGTTGAAAGCGGAGAAGCTCTCGTCCCAGCTCTTGGGAATTTTTACCTTATCCACCGTGGCGGTGGCCAGGTCCACTTCCAGCCCGTAGGCCTTGAAGAAGGCCTGAATGTCGTCGGTGCCTTCGATTTTCATGGCGGCGGGGTCCGCCTGCACGGCCTCGCCGTTCGCCGCGGCGGGGGCCGCGTCGTCCTCCATGAAAAAGCTGCCGACGGCGAACACCGCCCCCGCCAGCGCCACGCCGCACACCGCGACCGCGCCCAGCCGACGCAGGCCGTTTTTGCCCAATGTCAACACAAACATGTCTTATACCCTCCTCGTCTGTCGTGGGAACTCCTGTTTATACCTATTCCGCCCAATGCCGCTTTATTCTTGCGCAAAGGGCGGCGGCGGGGTATACTGAAAACAAACGGGACCCGGGAGGGAAGAGAATGGTACTTTTGGTGGATATGGGCAATACCCGGCTGAACATGGCCGGCTGGGAAGGGGACAGCCCGGTCTTTTCGGCCGAGACGCCCACCGACCGCGGTTGGGACGCCGGCAGCTGCGCCGCCGCGCTGGCCAGGGTGCTGGCGCCCTTCGGTGTGAAACATTGGAGCGGATGTGCCCTGTCCAGCGTGGTGCCCGCCCTCACCGACGCGGTGCGGCAGGCTCTCTTTTCCGTCACCGGCAAGGAACCGGTGGTGCTGGGGACCTCCAATATCGGGTTTAAAGTGCTCACCAGGGACCCGGTGGGCGCGGATATGCTGGCCGGAGCCGAGGGGGCGCTGGCCCGCGTTCCCATGCCCGCCATCGTGGCGGACCTGGGCACCGCTACCACCTTCTGCGCCCAGAACAAGGCGGGGGACGTGCTGGGGGTGGCCATCGCCCCGGGCGTGGCCCTGAGCCTGGACGCTCTGGTGGACCGGGCCAGCCACCTGCGCTCCATCGCCTTCGAGCCGCCGGGCCCCGCCATCGGCACCACCACCGCCGAGAGCATGCAGAGCGGCGTCATCTACGGCGCGGCCTGCCTTGTGGACGGCATGTTCCGCCGCATGGCCGCCGAGATGGACACGTCCGAGGGCGCGCCCAGCCTCATCCTCACCGGCGGGCTGGCCCCTCTGGTGGCTCCCTATTGCGAGACGAAGCCCCTTCTGGCCCCTGACCTGCTGCTGGAAGGGCTCTACCGCTGCTATCTGCGGGCGAAAGGCGAAGAGTAACAAAAAAACGCCGCAGCCCGGGGGCTGCGGCGTTCCTTTTTTACATCAATAGCGGGCGGGCGGGGCATAATGCTCAAAGATGACCCCGTCGTACTCACCCGTGAGGGCGGCGTGGTCCATGCCCGGGCGGGCGGTCCAGAACACCTTCATGGGGCCGAAGGCCTCGATGAGGCGCACCGCCGCGTTTTTCGGGTTCGGGCCCCAGGCGATGAACTGGGGCCGGGCCAGGAAGTTGCCCAGGCACCGGCTCAGCACGAAGGAGCCGATGAGGCTGTCGCCGTCCTTGCGGAACGAGGCGCAGCTGTCCGAAAGCTGGCCCCGCAGAATGTCCGGCGCGTTGCGGCGGAACCACGCCACGATGGTGGGGTCAAAACTCTCCACGCAGAAAGCGCCCTCGTAGCTTCGCAGCAGCGCCAGCGTTTTCTGGCACAGCTCCTTGTTGCGGGGGCCGCTTTTCAGCTCCACGATGAGGGGCGTGCGCCCGGCCACCGTGGCCAGCACCTCGGTGAACAGGGGCATATGGTGTTCGGTGCCGCACAGGGACATTTCTTTTAACTCGGCCCAGTCGAAGGCGTCCACACGGCCCTGCACCCCGGTCACCCGGTCCAGCGTGTCGTCGTGGAACACCACCACTTCGCCGTCCTTCGAAAGCTGCACGTCCAGCTCCATGCCGTAGCCTGCCTCGACGGCGGCGGCAAAGGCGGCAAGGCTGTTTTCCGGGACTGATTTATCCGGGCTGTGCAGCCCCCGGTGGGCGTAGCACCAGCCGGAGAAGGGCGCCTTTTTGGCAAAGGGCGCATGCCCCGGCAGCAGAAGAAACAACGCCAGCAGCACCAGCGCGGCGGCGGCCAGCAGACATTCAATGATCATTTCCCACACACCTTCTTTTCAAGGATGGCTTTATTGTACCGCCCCGGCGGGCCACCGTCAACGAAAAGAGGGGCTTTTTTACCGGCGTTTCACACTTTCGCCACATTCACCCGCTATGATGAAGATGTATGAATGAAGAACCGCTCTGTAAGGGAGGCACTGACCATGGCAAAAATTCTGATCGTGGACGACGAGCCCCGCATCCGGGACTTGATCCGGGCCCATCTGGAGCACGAGGGCTTTTCCTGCGAGGAGGCGGGGGACGGCGGCGCCGCCCTGGCCGCGCTGAGCGGGGGCGACGTGGATCTGGTGATCTTGGACATCATGATGCCCTTTGTGGACGGCATGACCTGCCTCAAAGAGATGCGCAGCCGCAAAATCAACACCCCGGTCATCATGCTCACCGCCCGGGGCGAGGAATACGACAAGCTGGCCGGCCTTGAGGGCGGGGCGGACGACTATGTGGTCAAGCCTTTCAGCCCCCGGGAGCTGGTGGCCCGGGTGAAGGCGGTGCTGGCGCGCACCATGCCCCGGGCCGAGGCCGAGGGCGGCACCCACGCTTTCGGCGGGCTGGTGATCGACCAGGCCAGCCACAGCGTGAAGGTGGACGGCCAGGAGGCCAGCCTCACCCCCAAGGAGTTTGACCTGCTGGTGTTTTTGGCCACCAACCGGGGCATCGCCCTCAGCCGGGAGCGCATCCTGCAGAAGGTGTGGAACTACGACTACTTCGGCGAGGACCGCACGGTGGACACCCACATCAAGATGCTCCGCAGCCATCTGGGCCGCTACCGGGACGCCATCGTCACCGTGTGGGGCATCGGCTATAAATTTGATCCGGACGCGGTGAAGTAAATGAACACGGCAAAAAAAGCGGCCCGGGCCGGGCGCGGGGCCTTTTTCAGCCTGCGCTATCAGATGATGATCGTGTTCTGCGTTGTGGTGGCGCTGGTGCTGGGGCTGGTGTGGTTCATTTCGGCCCAGCTGCTGCAGCCGCTGTACAACCGGCACATTTATAAATACCTCAGCAATCAGGTGGATTCGCTGGTGGCTATGATCGAAGCCTGCGACGCGCCGGTGAGCTACCGGGCCTTCGCCTTTTCCGAGGCGGTGAAGAACGACGACTTCTGGGCCAGCGTGGACGACGCCGCCCAGGACGGCCGGCTGGACTTCCGCAACTGCTGCGTGGACATCGCCGATTCCACCCTGCGCCATGTGGCCAGCAGTGAGAACGTCTACCCCTGCCTGCTCCACGAGTCGGCGGGTGATCTGTTCGGCGGAAAGATCACCACCAAGCGGGACAGCGACACCATCACCGCCCTGCGTCAGGCGGTGATGACCAATGGCTCGGTGCGTCAGATCGTGGGCACCGCCAGCGGCGCCCAGCAGATGGTGGTGGGCAAGGTGGCCCAGAACGGCCAGTGGGGCAGCTACTCGGTCATCATTTCCACCACCCTCACCCGTGTCAGTGAGGCGGCGGTGGTGCAGGGCCAGCTGATGCCCGCCCTGTTCGTGTGCATGCTGGCGCTGGTGGTGCCGGTCTCCTGGCTGGTCAGCCGCTGGCTCACCCGCCCGCTGAGCCAGCTCTCCGCCGCCGCCAAGAAGATGGCCGACGGCGACTACTCGGTGCGGGTCAGCGTGCCCCACTCCGACGAGATCGGCCGCCTGGCGGACGAGTTCAACCACATGGCGGATCAGGTGTCCCGCTCGGCCCAGCTCCAGAGGGAGCTGCTGGCCAACGTCAGCCACGACCTGCGCACTCCGCTCACCCTCATCAAGGGCTACGCCGAGACGGTGCGCGACCTCACCGGCGACGACGCGGCCAAACGCACCGACCAGCTGAACGTCATCGTGGACGAGACCGACCGGCTGTCCGGCCTGGTGAACAGCGTGATGGAATTGTCCAAGGTGTCCAGCGGCACCGAGCAGCCCCAGCGGGTGCGCTTCGACATGAGCCAGCTCTGCGAGGAGGTGGCCCAGCGCTACGAGGCGGTCTGCGCCCAGAGCGGCTGCCAGCTGCAGCTGCAGGCGGATACCCCCGCCATGGTCAGCGCCGACCCGGCCATGATGGAGCGGGTGCTCCATAACCTGCTGGGCAACGCCATGCACCATGTGGGCGAGGACGGCGTGTTCATCCTGCGGGTGGTGCCCAAAGAGGGCAGCGCCCGGGTGGAGGTGGAGGACCACGGCGCGGGCATCGCCCCCGAGGACCTGCCCTACATCTTCGACCGCTACTACTGCAGCCGCTCCGACGCGGGCAAGGTGGGCACCGGCCTGGGCCTGTCCATCACCAAGGCCATCCTGCGGGGCCACGGCTTCCGCTTCGGGGTGGACAGCACCGTGGGCAAGGGCACGACCTTCTGGTTCGAGGCCACCGATGAGCCGCCCAAGGACGCAAAACGGAAATAAACCGGCACAAAACCGCCCCGCGCAAGGTGCGCGGGGCGGTTTCTTTTGCTTTTTTTGCCTGCCTGTGCAATAATAGGCGGAGAAATAAAGTATACAGAACGGAAGGGGGCGCGTGGCATGAACGCTGCGGCAGACAGAGTGCTCACGGCGGAAGAGGCGCTGGAGCATTACGGCCCGCTGGTGCTGCGCACGGCCTTTGGCCTTGTGAAGAACATGCAGGACGCCGAGGATATTGCGCAGGAGGTGTTTTTGACCCTGCTCAAAAAAGACCCGGCCTTTGACGGCCCCGACCATCAGCAGGCCTGGCTGCTGCGCTGCACCATCAACCGCTGCAAAAGCCACTTCCGCAGCGTGTGGCAGAGCCGCACCGACGGCCTGGACGAAACCTTGAGCATTCCCTTCACCCCCGCCGAGAGCGAGGTGATGAAGGCGGTGGGCGATCTGCCCATGAAGTACCGTCAGGTCATCTATCTGCACTACATACAAGGCTACACCACCGCCGAGATCGCAAAGCTGCTGGAGCTGAACCAGAACACCGTGCTCAGCCAGCTGGCCCGGGGGCGGGCGATGCTGAAAAACACACTGAAAGGGGAGTTTTGACCATGCCCGATCATAAAGACTACCAGAGCGCCATGGACAAGGTCGCTCCCAGCGACGCGTGGAAAGCGGCCACGCTGGAAAAAATGGCCGCCGCCCGCGCCCAGCAGGAAAAACCCAAGGCCGCGCCCCGGCTGCGGGTGGCAAAGAAAGTGGGCATCCCCCTGGCTGCGGCCGCCGCGGTGGCTCTGCTGGCGGTGCCCGCGGCTGTGCAAAGCGGGTTGTTTGACGCCTCCGGCAGCGCGGCGGCCCCCTCCGTGGCGATGTACAACGCCGCCTGTGACGCTGCCGCCCCCGGGACCGCCAGGACCGAGGACGCCCTGCAGGACGAGGCGCAGGCCAAGGCCGCTCCCACGGCCCCCCGGGACTTTGACCTGGGCGAGTATGAGGGCCTGCCGGTGCTGGTGCTGGGGGACGACTCCGGCGGCATGGGCGGCGGGGTGACCTTCGTGGCCGACAGCGTGGACGATGTGCGGGGCGATAACCCCACCTGGAACCTCTCCCCGTCTGAACTGCCCGAGACCCTGCCGGTGTGGCACGCCCAGAGCGGCGAGAACGCCGGCCCCCTCACCGACCTTTTGAACCTGGCCGCCGAAGCCCTCGGCCTGCCCCTGGTGCAGGACGAGACGGAGGAAGCGCCCACCGGCTATCCCAGCCCGGATCTGTGGCCCTATAACCTGTCCGGCAGCCTGATGGACCCGGAGCACTGGGACGAGGAACTCCCCCTGCACGAACAGACGGACCCCTCCAAAGCAAAAGTCTGGAGCGTTTCCGCCTCCGGCACCACCGTCTCCGGCTACCGGAACGGGGAAGGGGAGTCGGACGATCCCCAGGCGGGCGATGACGCGGCGCTGGCCCTGCTGGCCGGGGCGGCGGGCATCGAACAGCCCGCCCATCAGTACGCCGTGACCACCGGCTACGATGGGCAGACCCACGGGACGCCCGGCGGGCATTTCTACTATGAGAACAGCGGCAGCACCGTGGCCGAGCGGCTTTTGAACTACAGCTTCCGCCGGGTATCCGGCGCGGTGGATTCCACCGGCGCGCTGCGCAGCTTCTCCCTGACCCTGCCTCCGGAGACACAGCAGGTGGGGGACTACCCCCTGCGCTCCGTGGAGGAGGCGAAGGCAGCCCTCCAGGTCATCCTGGCCGAGGAGCAGGCCAGCGGCATGCGGGAATACGACCTCACGGTGGAGCAGGTGGAGGGCTGGCAGCTGGAATACGCCCAGAGCAGCCTCAACCCCTACATCCAGCCGGTCTACCGCTTCTGGCTCAAAACGGAGCTGACCCCCGAGGATATGTTTTTTGAAAACGCCGAGGGCAATGTGTATGTGAGCTGCACCGTCAGCGCCCTGCCCGAGGGATACTGCATCCCCTTTGAAGAAGTGTTCAGCTGAAAAAACTCCCCCGCCCGGTTCGGGCGGGGGAGTTTTCGTTGTCAGCCGTTGTAGGGCGGTTCGGGCATGATGATGGCCGCCACGATGTAGGCGATGAGGCCGCTGCCCCACCAGATGGTCAGGGCCACGGTGGCGAGGGCTGCGACCGAGAAGGGCGCGTGTGCTTATTTTCCGCCTTCCTTCTTCTTTCTTCCCATGACGTTCAGCGTCAGTACTGCGCCGCCGCTGATGAACGCCAGTGCAAACCACAGCCATGGATTGCGGTTGTCGCCCGTCTGAGGGGGCACAGGAGTGGCTGGTTTGCTGTAATCCGGGTCGGCTTTTCCGCATATGCTGCATACGCCGTTCTCGAAGCTGTGACCAGTCGCAGGAATTACCGTGTTGTCTTTTGTTTCAGCACAATTCTTGCAGTGGAGTGATTTGCTTCCATCTGTTACACAGGTTGGCTTCTTGTCAATGGTAAATTCGGTTTCCCAATCGTGACCATTCGGGTTCAAACCTTCAGTTTCGAAATAGTCACACCTGGAACAGCTTCGTTTCCTCAAACCTTTCTCGGTGCAGGTCGGGGAATTTATCGTCTGCCATTCACCTAAATCATGGCCGAGAGCGCTGCCGACATCCGCTGCTGTAAAGGTTTGCGTCCCTTTTGCGCCGCAGATGCAGGATTTATAATAGACCGCAGGGGATAGACAGGTGGCTGCGGTTTTCAGATAATCATCCGACGCTATCTCCTGATTGTAGGAATGTTCTGCATAGCCGTCTTTACCGCTGTTGTCCGTAATCGGGCAGTCTTCCGCAGTACATTCGTGCCAATGGTGCTGAGTGTCAGATTCAAAACTTTCCAACCATGCATGCTCGTGAACAAACTTCTCAATCCGGACATACCGGCTGGCCCAATATGTTTCATCGGTTGGGGTGGCTACTTTCACAGCATCTGCTTCACTTGCACCAGCTTTTACAACCGCCTCGTAATCCGAAAATACCGGTGAAACTGTAATGGCATTCGTGCCATTCGCCTGGCCTGCAACGGCGGTAAGCAACCCGCCGGAAATGGTAACATCATTGCTCCAAAGACCAATGCTCCAGTTTGCTGCGTTGCCGGCTTCTACACGGACTTCTCCGCCTTTCATTGTAAATTCTGCGGCCGATATTCCATACGATTCCTCCGTGGCCGTCCCGCCTTTGACGTCAACCTTTCCGTCCATCACTTCCATTGCAGGGCACCAAACAGGAACGCTGAACGGTGCTTCACCTGCTCCTGCAATAATCTGTCCGCTTTGCAGGGTCAATTTCTGTATTGCTTCTATGCCATAAGATCCGGAGCCTGCCGTGCCTCCTTTTGCAGTTACTACAGAACCGGCAATCTGCATGTTACTGCCTTCGCAATGGATGCCCTCGCTCCAATTCTTCGCTTCTCCGCCGATTCCCGTTACTTTGGCCTGCTCGCAAACAATAGGCTGATTCGTATAGACTCCATAGGAATTCTTACCTTTCCCAGCTTGTGCAAAGACTTCCGCATTCCGTATCGTAATGTCCCTTGTGGTTATCATGCCGGAAGAAAGCTCTGGTGCGGTTCCGGAAACGGTTTCTAATCTGCCGCCCAGAATGTCAATTTTCCCACTGACATATACCGCCTGGTTGTTATAAGAGCCGCTGGCTGCCGTGCACTCCCCGTTGTGGATGGAAATATTTCCACCGTTGATTGTCAGATCTCCCATACAGTAGATACCATATACGTTTTTTTGGAGGATTCATTTTTGATGGAAAGGCTTCCGGTTCCGTCAAAGGTTAAATCACCGCTGCTTTTTACGGTATTCAATTGATAATATTTTAAAAGTCCTTGTTCTTCAAATGAATTTTCCCCTGCCAAGCGGACGGTTACTCCGTCTTCTTCAATGCATAAAATGCCATTCATATCGCTTTCTTTCGCCAGTTGAACGCCATTCAGCGTTAAAATTTTGTGCTCGCTGTCAAAAGAAACTTTCCCTGCATTTTCGGTACCAGCCAGCACATCCGAGCAATTTGCCTCCGTAACCTGCACGCCGCCAATCCAAATTTGAAAGGCTTGTCCCTCCGCCATAGCGACAGTCGGGAAAAGCCCTGTTACAAGACAGATTGCCAGTAGCAGGCTGAAAATTCTTTGCTTCATGTTCATAATGATTCCCCTTTCTCGAATTCTTGAAAAGGTATTCTTGCCTACCGTCCATGGGAGATCTGTATTATCCGTGCGGCATATGCAATCATCTTCTGCCTGTGTTCTTGACAGAATAATACCTTTTCAATACAATAAGCATAAATCGAACATCAATGTTCAAGTCAAGCGTTTTTGATTTTTCCAAAAAGTTTTCTGAGAGGAATTTATAATGATATGGAACAAACAGACAAGAATTTGTTTCAGATAGGAGAGGTCACCAAAGCGCTTGGCGTGACCCGCAGGATGCTGATAAACTATGAGAACCTTGGCCTGCTGACCCCCGCAGTCAGGCACGATAACCGCAGCTTCCGGTATTATTCTGCCGACAACATGGTTCATATCCGTATCATCAGAACTTTGCAGGATCTTGGACTCTCCTTGCCGGAAATCCGAAGTTATTTTGATGATACAACGCATTTGGATGAGCAGATCGAGCGACTGCTTCAACTGCGCAATCAGCTTGACCAATATATTGCGCAGTTGAAGCTCCGACAGATACATACTTCTGCTCCGGAAGTTTGCCATGTTACCTTTCCGGCATTTACCGCTTTCTGCCGTGAATTCCACGGTGTGGATTTAGAAAGAAAGACAGCGGAACTTCGTCAGACATATATTCATGCTGTAAAACATTATCAGATCGATTTGCATAATAGAATGCGCATACAGATACCCGTTGATTCCAATTTGGATGGGACGTATATTATTCCTGTTGTATCAGAAAGCAAAGGGAAAGACATCCGTACCTTTCCGCAGGTGTCGGCAATCTGTATCTACTACCGCGGCGCCTATGAGAATTTCCCGGCTGTCCATGCGCGGCTGCTGGAATACGCCAGAATGAACGGCATGACGCTGCATGGATATTTCAGTAACATTTTCATGGAGGGACCGCCCACACACGGTGGCAACAAGGACGCGTATATCACGCAGATTGCGCTACCGATCAAATTTGTTGAGTAAAAACAGAAAGCAAGCCGTTAATCAGTACGATTAACGGCTTGCTTTCTGTTTTTACTCTTCGGTTGTTTCTTTCAGCCCTTACGACCGCACGCAGATGCGAAAGGCAGGCCGGGCGCTTTTGTTATCCGTTGTAGGGCGGTTCGGGCATGATGATGGCCGCCACGATGTAGGCGATGAGGCCGCTGCCCCACCAGATGGTCAGGGCCACGGTGGCCAGCCGCACCAGCGTGGGGTCCAGATTGAAGTACTCAGCGATGCCGCTGCACACGCCGCACAGCATCTTGCTGTGCCCTTTGTAAAGCCGTTTCGGTTCCATTTGCTCCTCCTTGCTGCCGCCGGGTCAGAATAAGCAGATGCCGGGGCCCCAGCCAAAGCGATAGCGGAAGCCCACGCCCTCTGCCCAATGCTCCACATCCTCGGACCAGGCGTCCATTTCGTTCTCAAAATCGTCCGCCCAGCGATCCACGTCGTCCTCGAAGTCCTCGGTCCAGCGGTCCACGTCGTTGCCAAACGTTTCGGCCCAGCACTCCGCCTCGTCGGACCAGCCCAGCGCCCGCTCCAGCCAGCCGGGCACCCAGCCGTGGTAGTGCCGCTGGGTGAGATTGGTGTAGTTCAGCGCCTGCCGCGCCGCCGACGGGCCGCCGGTGGCAAAGCCCATCAGCATCAGCGTGATGCCCAGCACCGCCAGCGCGGCGGCCACGGCAAAAACTTTCAGAATGCCTTTCATCACTTAAGCCTCCTTTTTGCCGGTCAGGGCCCGCCAGGCCCGATTTGTCAGCCGCCAGCACGCCGGCAGCAGCCAGGCCACCAGCCACACCGCCACCGCGATGAGGGCGACGCCCAGCGCCAGCGCCAGCAGGCACAGGCCCACCATGAACAGGCCCGTGGGCCAGCCGGCGGCAAAGGCGGCGGGGGTGTTGGCCACCAGCACCGCCACAATGCCCACAACGGTGCCCACACCGCCGAAGAAGAAACCGATGGCCGCGCCCACAACGCCCATGAAGATGCCGAAGATGGTGCCCGCCAGGCCGATCCACAGCGGGAACAGCACCACCGCCAGAATGATGAGCAGGATGGTGCGGTCGCTCATGCCTTTCCGCGGCAGCGGAGGCGGCACAGCGCCCGGCCGCGCGCAGGGCGGCAGCGGGATGGCGGCGGCAGCGGCGCCGGGTCCGGGCCCCGCCTCCTGTGCCGCCGGTTCGGGCTGCACACGGCTGCCGGGTACGTTGGCGCGGATGATGGCCGCCACCTTTTCCGGGCTGCCCAGCTCCGCCAGCACCTGCGCCTCCTGCTCCGGGCCGGCGTCATCCAGATATTCTTCGTAAAAACGGATGGCCTCAGCCCGCTCTTCGGCCGTCACATCCGCCAGCAGCTCTTCCAGCCGCTTCAAAAATTCTTCCCGGGTCATTCTCCATCCCCCTCGTTCAATAGCATTGCGTCGATCGCCTGCCGGTATTCCACCCATTCCTCCCGCAGCTTCGCCAGCGTCTCAGCGCCTGTCTCGGTGAGCCGGTAGTAGCGCCGGTTGCGCCCGGCGAACTCCTGGTCGTAGGTTTCAAGACAGCCTTCCTTTTGCAGCCTGCGCAGCACCGGATAGAGGGTGCTCTCGCTGACCACCATGATCTGACGCACCTGCTGGGTGATGCGATAGCCATAGGTGGGTTCCCGCTCGGCGGTGCTCAGCACCAACGCGTCCATCAGAGCAGCCCCTGTGTTAAACGCCATGCCATCGCCTCCTTTGTGATTATGGCAATATTATATTCCGTATAATATTGTTTGTCAACAGTATATTGCAGAAATAAAAAATCCCCCTTCCGCCAAAGCGGAAAGGGGGAAGAGGGCTGACGGTTCAGCCCTTCTTTTTAAAGATGATGAGTTTGGAGAAAACGTAGTTCGCCACGATGACCAGCACGTTGGAGAACACCTTCACGCCCAAAAACCAGAGGTTCTGGCGTTCGGGGGCAATGAGCATCGGGCCAAGCAGGTCCGCGCCCAGCCACATCACCACAACGTCCAGCACCAGGGTGCCCAGGCGGCAGGTGACGAAGGAGACGAACTCCCGCACCGCGGCCATGCCCTTCGCGCTGCTGCAGAACACCCACAGCCGGTTGGTGACATAGGCAAACAGGATGCACAGGATGTTGTCCAGCACGGTGTTCACGGTGGTGGGCAGGCCGATGAAGCGGAACACCATGGCCAGCACGATGTTCAGCAGGGTGGCAAGCCCGCCGAAGAACAGATAGGCGATGCCCTCGCGGTATTTCAAAAGCAGCGCCTTGGCCTTGGCGATCATTCCTCCACCACCCGCACGCTCTCCATCACCACGGGGGTGAGGGGACGGTCGTTGTAGTCGGTGGCAACGTCGGCGATGCGGTCCACCACGTCCATGCCGGCCACCACATGGCCGAAAGCGGCATAGCCGCCGTCCAGATGAGGCGCGTCGTCGTGCATGATAAAGAACTGGCTGCCGGCGGAGTTGGGGTCCATGGCGCGGGCCATGCTGATGACGCCCCGGGTGTGCTTGATGGGGTTGGCAACGCCGTTGCGGGCAAACTCGCCCTTGATGTGCCAGCCGGGGCCGCCCATGCCGGTGCCCTCCGGGCAGCCGCCCTGGATCATGAAGCCGGGGATGATGCGGTGGAAGGTCAGGCCGTCGTAGAAGCCGTCGTTCACCAGTTTCAGAAAGTTTTCCACGGTGATGGGGGCGGCCTGAGCGTCCAGCTCCAGGTCGATGACGCCGCCGTCCTGCATGGTGATGCGTACCATAGTTGTCACTCCGTTCCCGGGCGGCGGGGCCGCCCGTTTTGTATTTTATTATGTATCGTCAGTATACCACACCGGCGCGCCGGGGGCAATCAGTACTGGCTGATGGGCAGGGAATCGTCGTCGGCGCCGGGGCGGATGCCGCGGATGGTCACCGGATAGGAAACGTCGGCGTTCACCTGCACCGTCACCGTGTCGCCCACCTTGCGGCCGAAGATGGCCCGGCCCAGGGGCGACTCCCGGCTGATGTGGCCGCCCCCCGCGTCCACCCGCAGGGTGGTCACCAGGTGCACCTCCATCTCCTCGTCGTCCTCGGGCAGGTAGAGGGTCACATAGTCGAACAGGCCCACCTTGCCCTCGGCGTGGTCGGTCTTCACCACCCGGGCGGTTCGTATCATCCGCTGCAGATAACGGATGCGGCTCTCGTTGCGGTTTTTCTGGCGCTTGGCTTCCTTGTATTCAAAGTTCTCGCTCAAGTCGCCGAAGGCCCGGGCCTCCTGCACATCCTTGATGTACTGGGGGCGCAGCACCAGAATGCGGTGGTCGATCTCCTCCTGCATCTTTTTGATGTCTACCTCGGTCAGCTCGTCGTACAAAACCGCCGCCTCCTTTTGCCCGTTGTCTGCCTTTTACTATACCACACCCGCCGCCACCCTGCAAAGCAAAAGCCGCAAATAAGGCCTTTCTGCAAGGGTTGCTTTGTGGTATAATACCTCTGTTGAACATAAAATAAAGGACCCCGCGGCCCGGCGTCGGCTGGGGCGGGGCGCAGAACGGAGAAAACGACTATGCTGTACAAAGACCTCACCGGCGTGCGGCCGGAGATTTTGCAGGCGGTGGAGCGCATGGGCTTCACCGAGATGACCGAAGTGCAGGAAAAGACCATCCCTGTGATGATGGCGGGCCACGACGTCATTGCCAAGGCCCCCACCGGCACCGGCAAGACCTGCGCCTTCGGCATCCCCATCATCGAGCGCATCGACCCCTCCCGTCCGCTGCCCCAGGCGGTCATCCTGGCCCCCACCCGTGAGCTGGCCCAGCAGATCGCCGGCGACCTGGAGGAGCTGACCCACTTTCTGCCCGACGTGCGCACCGTCTGCGTCTACGGTGGGGCGGACATGCAAAAGCAGGCCAACCGCCTGAAGAAGGGCTGCCAGATCGTGGTGGCCACCCCCGGCCGCCTGATGGACCACATGCGCCACAAGAGCATCGACGTGAGCGCCGTCACCAGCATCGTGCTGGACGAGGCGGACGAGATGCTGAACATGGGCTTTTATAAGGACGTGCGCAAGATCATCGACGTCATGAAGGCCCGCAAGAGCCTGTGCATGTTCAGCGCCACCATCAGCCGCGAGGTGATGGACATCGGCTGGCTCTACCAGCGGGACGCGGAAGAAATTATCGTCCAGCCGGTGCAGGCCAGCCAGCCCAAAATTACCCAGTACACCCTGTGCACCACCGGCCGCTCCAAACTGGCGGACGTGGCCCAGATCATCATCTCCGGCGGTTACAAGCGGGTGATGGTGTTCTGCAACACCAAGTTCACCACCGCCACTCTCACCAACCAGCTGGCGCGGCTGAACTTCGTCACCGACTGCCTCCACGGCGACCTGTCCCAGGGCGAGCGCAACAAAATTATGGCCGCCTTCCGTGAGGGCAAGATCGCCGTGCTGGTGGCCACCGACGTGGCCGCCCGGGGCATCGACGTGGAGGATGTGGACGCGGTCATCAACTACGAGGTGCCCTCCTCCAACGAGTACTATACCCACCGCATCGGCCGCACCGGCCGCGCCAAGAAAGAGGGCGTGTCCTACCTGCTGTACGACGCCAGCGAGAAAAAGCGGGTGGACGAGCTGCTGCGCCTGACCCGCAGCACGGCCACCCCGGTTCACTGGGACGAAAGCCACACCAGCCTCATCGAGGAAGAAGTGGACACCGGCGACAAGTTCCAGATCCGCAGCTATTTCTAACACCACCGCGCAGGCCGCGGGCCGAGCGCGCTCCCCGCGTTCGGCCCGCTTTTTTTCAAAAAACACTTGACCTTCCCCTTTGTGGATGGTTTACACTGAGCGTAGAAAGGGGGAGAGAGGGGTGCGCATCAAGGAGGTGGAGGCCCGGGTGGGCCTTTCCGCCAAGAACATCCGTTTCTATGAAAAGGAGGGCCTGCTGGCCCCCCGGCGGCAGGCCGGAAACGGCTACCGCGACTACAACGAGGAAGACCTCTCGCGGCTGCGGCGCATCAAGCTTTTGCGCAAGCTGGATGTGCCGCTGGAGGAGATAGGCGCCATGCTGGAGGGCACGCTGACCCTGGACGAGGGGATGCGCCGTCACCTGGTGGTGCTGGAGAGCCGCCAAAAGAATCTGGACACCGCCCGGCAGCTTTGCGCCGAGCTGGCGAAAGCGCCCGGCCTGCTGGCCGCGCTGGACCCGGAGGCCGCGCTGGCGGAGGTGGCCCGTTTGGAACAAAAGGGGGTGCGCTTTATCGACGTGCAAAAGACTGACCGCAAACGCAAGGCCCACGGGGCCTGGCTGTCCGCTTTGGTGTTCATCGGTTTGATGGCCATGGTGGAAGGGCTGATGGTGTGGGCCCTCACGGTGGACCCGGTGCCCCTGCCGGTGGCGCTGCTGCTGGCGGGCTGGCCGCTGGTGTTCGTCGCGGGCGCGCTGCTGGCGCTGCGCCAGCGGCTCAAAGAAATTCGAAAGGGTGAAGAGGATGCTTATCGTAACTACTGAGAATATCCCCGGCCGCCGCTATGAGGTGCTGGGCGTTGTGAAAGGCAACGTGGTGCAGAGCAAGAACTTCGGCAAGGACTTCATGAGCGCCATGAAGACCCTGGTGGGCGGCGAGATTACCGCCTACACCGAGATGCTGGGCGAGGCGCGGCAGATCGCCTCCGGCCGCATGGTGGCCGAGGCGGAGGCCATCGGCGCGGACGCCGTGGTATGCATGCGCTACGCTTCTTCCAGCGTGATGCAGAGCGCGGCCGAGTGCATTGCCTACGGCACCGCCGTCAAGTTCATCGACTGAGCGAAGGCGGGGAGGAACGGCCATGACATTCGCGCTTTCCGGCGTGCAGACGGCTTCCTTTGCCGTCGCCGCCTTCTGCACCCTGGCGCTGCCGGTGGTGCTGCTCATCGTTTTGGGCGTGATGAAAAAGATTCGCATGGCTCCGCTGGCGCTGGGCTTCGTGAGCTTTTTTGTCAGTCAGATGGTGCTGCGTATCCCGCTGCTGCAGCTGCTCACCGCCACCGGTGCGCTGAAGACCTTCGCCGCCCACACGGTGCTCTACGCCGTGGTGGTGGGCGGGCTGTCCGCCGGCCTCTTTGAGGAGACCGCCCGTCTGGCGGGCGCGTCCATTCTCAAGGGCCAGCGCAGCTATAAGGACATGATCAGCTTCGGCCTGGGCCACGGCCTGTGCGAGGTGATGTTCATCGCCGGCATGACCCATGTGAACAACCTGTTGCTGAGCGCCGCCCTGTCCGCCTCCGATGGCCCGATGGGCGCGCTGCTGGCAGGGGTGGACAGCGCCACCCTGGAACTCGTCGCCAGTCAGCTGGCGGCGGCCACGCCGGGCGTGGTGGCTCTGGGCCTGCTGGAGCGGGTGAGCGCGGTGCTTTTCCACCTGTTTGCCACCAGCCTTGTGTTCACCGCCGTCATCCGGCGAAAGCCCGGCTGGTATTTCGCGGCGGTGGGCGCCCACACCCTGTTCAACTCGCTGGCGGTGCTGCTGAGCGGTCTGGGCATTCTTGCGGTGGAGCTGGTGCTCTTTGCGGCCGGACTTGCCATGGGCGCGTATGTGCTGGCCCAGCGGCGCAGATGGCCTGCGTGAGTTTGCACTATCGTCCGAAGTGCAGAAAGTGAAAAGTCATACTTTTGGGCTCGAAAAAAGCCCGCAAACCCGCACGGCAAGCCGCTGTGCGGGTTTTTGTTTGGGGCAGACGAACAAAAACCATTGTGCAAAAGGGGCGCGCCGTTGGCGAAAGCGCCGAAGTTGGCGAAATGTGTTGAAATCGTGAACAACGCAGGCTAAAATGATAGTATTCCGAACGGAGGTAAGTGTTCCGGCTTACCCCGTTTCTTGTTTTCTTGTAACAATAAAAACAGGGGGAAACCGAACATGAAAAAGCTTCTCAGCATCCTGCTGGCCGGCGCCATGGTCCTGAGCCTCGCTGCCTGCGGCGGCGACACCGGCACCAGCACCAGCGAGCCCGCTTCCGCCTCCACCGGCACCAGCGAGCCCGCCTCCGCCACCGGCGGCATTCCCAAGGACGAGATCAAGGTGGGCGTCATCCACCTGTCCGACCCTGCCGAGGGCAGCGGCTACACCTACACCCACGACCAGGGCATCATCGGCATGCAGCAGAATCTGGGCCTGCGCGATGACCAGATCGTGCGCAAGATCTCCGTGGACGACACCGACGCCGCCGCCGTGGAGACCGCCATCACCGAGTGCGTGGAGGAAGGCTGCAACATCATCTTCGCCACCTCCTGGGGCTATATGGACACCTGCGAGGCTCTGGCCGAGGAGTTCCCCGAGGTCATCTTCAGCCACGGCACCGGCTATAAGTCCAACGGCACCAACTTCAACAACTACTTCGGCCGCATCTACCAGGCCCGCTACCTGAGCGGCATCATCGCCGGCATGAAGACCGAGTCCAATAAGATCGGCTACGTGGCCGCCATGGGCCAGGAGAACGGCGAGGTTACCAGCGGCTGCAACGCCTTTGCCATGGGCGTGGCCAGCGTGAACCCCGACGCCGAGGTCTATGTGAGCGTGACCAACAGCTGGTTCGATCCCGAAGGCGAGAAGCAGGCCGCCGAGCGCCTGATCGCCGAGGGCTGCGACGTCATCGGCCAGCACTGCGACACCCCCAACCCCCAGACCGCTGCCGAGGAGCACGGTGTTTGGGGCGTGGGCTACAACAGCGACATGACCAAGGACGCCCCCGGCGCCACCCTCACCAGCGTGATGTGGGACTGGAGCGTTTACTACACCAAGGCTGTTCAGAACGTCATCGACGGCACCTGGGTGGCCGGTGAGAAGGTTGACAACTACTTCGGCGACATGGCCGACGGCCTGGTGACTCTGGGCGAGTTCAACTCCGACCTGGTGACCGACGAGATGATCGCCAAGGTGGAGGAAGTCAAGGCTCAGATCGTTTCCGGCGAGTGGGACGTGTTCGACGGCAAGACCGAGATCATGGACAACGAGGGCAACGCCCACACTCTGGAAGGCGCCGATTACGGCAGCTGCAACTGGTACTACGAGAACGTGAACGTTCTGTAAGGCCGGCTTTTACAAAGCTCAGAAAAGGGCGGTCTCTGACCGCCCTTTTTCCGGTTTTTCCCCTTCACAACACCCCGAGGAGGTAAAAGGACTATGGCAGAAATGCAGTGCGCCATCCGGTGCAGCGGCATCACCAAGACCTTCGGCTCCGTGGTGGCCAACGACGCCATCGACCTGGAGGTCAACTACGGCGAGGTGCTGGCCCTGCTGGGCGAGAACGGCAGCGGCAAGACCACATTGATGAACATGCTTTCGGGCATCTACCACCCGGACGCCGGCCAGATCTTCGTGAACGGCCAGCCGGTGTCCATCGCGTCCCCCGTGGACGCCCGGGCTCTGGGCATCGGCATGATCCACCAGCACTTCAAGCTGGTGGAGGTGTTCACCGCCATGGAGAACATCGTGCTGGGCATGCCCGGCAAAATGCCCTCCCGCAAGGCCCTGCGGGCCGAGGTGAAGAACCTGTGTGACACCTACGGTCTGGAGATCGACCCGGAAAAGCCCGTCTGGGAGATGAGCGTTTCCGAAAAGCAGACGGTGGAAATTCTGAAGGTGCTCTATCGGGGCGCAAAAATTCTGATCCTGGACGAGCCCACCGCCGTGCTCACCCCCCAGGAGACCGAAAAGCTCTTTGACATCCTGCGGCAGATGAAGGCCAAGGGCTGCGCGGTCATCATCATCACCCACAAGCTGAACGAGGTGCTGGCCATCAGCGACCGGGTGACCATCCTGCGCAAGGGCAAAAGCGTGGACACCGTGGCTACCGCCGGCGTGGACGCGAACAAGCTCACCGAGCTGATGGTGGGCCACGCGGTGAGCCTGGCCATCCGCCGCCCCGAGCCCAAGGACGTGCACACCATCCTCAAGGTGGTGGACCTGACGGTGGAAAAGCCGGACGGCAGCCTCGGGCTGGACGACGTGAGTTTCCACATCCACAGCGGCGAGATTTTGGGCGTGGCGGGCGTTGCCGGCAGCGGCCAGAAGGAGCTGTGCGAGGCCATCGCCGGCCTGCTGCCCGCCAAAAAGGGCGCGGTGCTCTATAAAAAGGAGAACATCCTGGGCAAAAGCCCCGAGGCCATCATCGACTTGGGCATCTCCATGAGCTTTGTGCCCGAGGACCGTCTGGGCATGGGCCTTGTGGCCAGCATGGGCATGACCGACAACATGCTGCTGAAGAGCTACCGCTCCGGCAAGGGCCCCTTCGTGGACCGTGCCCCCGCCCGTGCGCTGGCCAAAAAGCTGGTGGAGGAACTGTCCATCGTCACGCCGGGCATCGAGACCCCGGTGCGTCTGATGAGCGGCGGCAACGTGCAGAAGGTGCTGCTGGGCCGGGAAATCGAATCCGACCCGAACCTTCTCATCACTGCCTACCCGGTGCGCGGCCTGGACATCAACTCCAGCTACCTCATCTACGACCTTCTGAACAAGCAGAAGGAAAAGGGCGTGGCGGTGATGTTCATCGGCGAGGACCTGGACGTGCTGCTGGAATTGTGCGACCGCATCCTGGTGCTCTGCCACGGCAAGGTCACCGGCGTGGTCAAGGCCGGTGAGGTCACCAAAGAGCAGATCGGTCTAATGATGACCGGCGAAATGAGCGAGGAAGAAAAGCAGAAGGAGGCGGCCGACCGATGAGCACAACTGTCAAGACCCACCGTGAGCCGCTGCTGCACACGGTGAAGCACGCCGAGCGCAGCAGTCGCCAGACGGTGGCCCTGCGCCTTGCGGCGGTGGCTTTGAGCCTTGTGGCCGGCGGCATCTTCATCCTGGCCATCGGCCAGAACCCCTTCGCGGTCTACGCCACCATCGTCAAGGGCGCGTTCCGCAGCCCGCTGGCCATTCAGGCCACCATCAAGTACACCATCCCCCTGTGCATCTGCGCGCTGGGCGTGACCCTGGCCTTCAAGATGCGCTTTTGGAACATCGGCGGCGAGGGCCAGCTCATCATGGGCGGCGTGTTCGCCAGCTTCTTTGCCCTGTTCTGCACCGACTGGCCCCATCCGCTGCTGCTGGCGGTGATGTTCGTGGCGGGCGCCATCGGCGGCGGCCTGTGGGGCCTTGTGCCCGCGGTGTTCAAAAGCCGCTGGAACACCAACGAGACCCTGTTCACCCTGATGCTCAACTACATCGCGCTGCACATCGTCTCCTGGCTGCAGTCCGGCCCCTGGCGGGACGAAGGGGCCAACGGTTTCAACAAAATTGCCCGCTTTGACAAAAACGCCGGCCTGGACAAGGTGCTGGGCGTGCACTTCGGCTGGATCATCATGCTGGTGCTGGTGGTGCTGGTTTGGGTGTATCTGAAATACACCAAGCAGGGCTACGAGATCAGCGTGGTGGGCGAAAGCCAGGACACCGCCCGCTACGCCGGCATCCACGTGAAAAAGGTGGTGCTTCGCACCATGTTCCTCTCCGGCGCCATTGCCGGCATCGCCGGCGTGTGCCAGGTGGGCGGCAGCGACATGACCCTGTCCATGGGCGTGGCCGGCGGCGTGGGCTTCACCGCCATCATCGTGGCCTGGCTGTGCCAGCTGAACCCCGGCATGATCCTGGTGGTCTCCTTCCTGTTCAGCGTGCTGGAAAAGGGCAGCGGCGTGGTGCAGAGCGAGTTCGGCCTCTCGGCCGACAGCGCCGACGTGCTCCAGGGCGTCATCCTCTTCTTCATCCTGGCCAGTGAGTTCTTCGTGCGCTACGGCTTCGCTGTGCGCAAAAAGCAGCCGAAAGGAGGCGCGTGAGCATGGATCTGTTCATCAAATTCCTGGTGGCCGCCGTGGGCGCGGGCACTCCGCTGCTCTTTGGCACCGTGGGCGAAATCCTCAACGAAAAAGTGGGTCATTTGAACCTGGGCGTGGAGGGCATGATGGCCATCGGCGCCTGCGCCGGCTTCATGGCGGGCTACCTCACCGATAACTTTGCCCTGGCCCTGCTGGCGGCCTTCGGCGCGGGCGTGCTCAGCGCCCTGGTCTACGCGGTGCTCACCGTCACCTTCATGGCCAACCAGAACGTGGCGGGCCTCACCATGACCATCTTCGGCGTGGGCCTGTCCAACTTCATCGGCGTCTACATGCTGGACAAGAGCGGCGCCACCACCCTCAAACTGCCGGAGAACGTCACCGCCCAGATGCGCAGCGTGACCATCCCCGGCCTGAGCGACCTGCCGGTGGTGGGCAATCTGCTGTTCAGCTATAACCCCTTCGTCTACATCGGCATCCTGGTGGCCGCCGTCTGCGGCTTCTACCTCTACCGCACCAAGACCGGCCTGAACGTGCAGGCCATCGGCGAGAACCCCGCCGCGGCGGACGCCGCCTCCATCCAGGTCACCCGCTGGAAGTACATCAACATCCTCCTGGGCGGCGGCATCTGCGGCATCGGCGGCGCCTACTGCTCCATGATCATCAACAGCGGCGTGTGGATCTCCAACAGCGTGAACGGCCTGGGCTGGATCGCCGTGGCTCTGGTCATCTTCGCCGCCTGGAAGCCCCATGTGGCCATCCTGGGCTCCTTCGTGTTCGGCGCGCTGCGGGTGCTGAAATACTACAAGATGGGCTTCATGGCCGGCTGGCCCGACGCCTTCTTCGATATGCTGCCCTTCCTCATCACTGCCCTCATTCTGGTCATCACCAGCATCCGGGGCAGCAAGGGCGCCCACATCCCCGCCAGCCTCGGCGTGAACTACTTCCGCGAGGAGCGGTAAAAATCACAGACAAAAGCGCCCGGACCCATCGGTCCGGGCGCTTTTTTGGGCATTGCAACCGCCGGTTGACAAAAGGGCAGGCAAAGGGGGTAGCCCTGCAACCGCCCTTTCTGCTATGATGAGGGAGAAACGAAAGGAGGCGCTGCCCCATGAACACAGCACAGCGGCTGCAGCAGCTGCGGAAGGAAAAAGGAATGTCCCAGGAGGAGCTGGCCGAGCGGCTGGGCGTCTCCCGGCAGGCGGTGTCCAAATGGGAGAGCGGCCAGAGCACGCCGGACGTGGAAAAGATTGTGGCCGCCAGCGAAGAGTTCGGCGTGACCACCGACTGGCTTTTGAAGGGCGTTTTGCCGGCAGAGGAAACCGCCTGCGCAAAGCGAAAGCTGGCGGGGCGCATCCTCTTTGCCGCCTCGCCCGCCTTTGCGGCCGCGGGGCTGATGCTGGCCGTGGCGGGAGACTGGGAGGGCAGCTCCTTTGCGAGCTGTGCCGGCCTCATCGTGCAGGTGGTCAGCGTGGCCCTCTATTTCATCGGCCGGACGCTCACCGGGGAGAAGGGCCCCTTCTGGGCCGCCTGGCTGGACGTGGCGTGCATCGCCTTTCTGCCGGTGCGCTTTGTGATGAGACGGAGCATTTTTCTCACACTCATGGCGGGTTTTGTGCCCTTTGAGGTGGGGAAGATCCTCCACAGCCTGCTCTATTGGCCGGTGTATCTGATGGTGCTGGCGGTCAGCTTCATTCTGTTGAGAAAGCGAAAATAACAAAAGGGCGGCCCCGCGAACGCGGGGCCGCCCTTCCCGTTTTCTCTCACAGAGGCAGCCGGATGAGCAGCATATACACCGCAGTGCCTCCGAAAATGCTCAAAAGGGTGTTGCGCCGCCACAGGTGCAGCACCGCCGTCACCGCCAGCGCCCCCAGCTGAAAGGCGGCCTCCATGCCGCCGGCGGCGGGCAGGCCCTTCAGGCAGTAGATGACCAGAATGGTGATGATGGCTCCGGGCAGCACCCCACCCAGATACCGCACCGCACCGGGCATGGCGCGCTTGCCGCCGAACACCGCGAAGGGCAGCGCCCGGGTGAACAGGGTCACCCCGGCGGCGATGAGCAGCACCCACAAAGGATACAGTTCCATGTTACGCCGCCTCCTTTTCACGGTTCAGCACCGGCCGCGCCAGCAGCAGCACCGCCACCGTGGTGCAGAGCGCGGGCAGCAGGAAGTTGTCCGCTCCCAGCACCAGCAGGAAAACGCCGGCGCAGCAAAGGCCCAGCAGGGCGGGCAGGTGGCTTTTCGCCCCCCGCCACTGCTCCAGAAAAATCACAAGGAACAAAGCCGTCATGGAAAAGTCGATGCCGGTGAAGTCCAGCGGCAGGCCGCCGGCAAAGATGCCCAGCAGGCTGCCCGCCACCCAGTAGAGCTGGTCCAGCAGGGCCACCAGGAACATGGCGCCGTTTTTGTCCACCCCGGCGGGCACCTCGTCCATGCCGCAGAGCACGGAATAGGTCTCGTCGGTGAGGGAGAAGATCATGTAAGGACGCTTTTTGCCCATGGAGCGGAAGCGCTCGATGAAGGAAAGACCATAGAACAGGTGCCGGGCGTTGATGAACAGGCTCATCAGCGCCACGGTGGGCAGAGCTGTTGGCGCGGCCAGAAAGCCCGCCAGCACAAACTGCAGGCTGCCCGCGTAGACAAGGCCGCTGAAAGCCAGGGACCACAGCGCCCCGAACCCCGCCTGCCGCAGCAGGATGCCGAAGGCCGTGCCCAGAAACACATAGCCGAACAGCACCCCCAGCGACTGGCGGAAGGCAAACCGGGCGGTCTGCCGCCAGTTCGTCTCCATGAACAACACCTCACACAAAAAAGATCTCATGCCGCCAGCATGCCCAGCGTACCGGCGCACAAAAGCCCGAGGCCCAGCGCCGCCCGGCGGCTCAGCCGCTCGCCCAGCACCAGCCAGGAGAAGGCCACCGTCACCAGAATGCTCAATTTGTCAATGGGAGCCACCGCGCTGGCAGGGCCCAGCTGCAGCGCCCGGAAGTAGCACAGCCAGGAGCCGCCGGTGGCAAGGCCGGACAGGGCGATGAACCAGCCCTCCCGGCCGCTCATGGCCCGCAGGCCCTTTGTCTTGCCGGTGGCCAGCGCCACCGCCCAGGCCATCACCAGCACCACCGCCGTGCGGATGGCGGTGCCCAGATTCGAGTCGATGCCCGCCATGCCCAGCTTTGCCAGAATGGAGGTGAGGGCGGCGAAAAGGGCGGAGAGCAGGGCGTAGAACAGCCAGCCGTGGCCCGACGCGGGCCGCGGGGCCCGCTCGCCGGGGTTCCATGCCATCAGCCAGCTGCCCGCGCCGATGGCCGCCGTGCACACAAGGCGAAGGGCGCTGGGCTCCTCGCCCAGGAAAGCGAAGGCCAAGAGAATGGTAAGTACGGTGCTCAGCTTGTCCACCGGCACCACCCGGTTCACGTCCCCCAGCTGCAGCGCCTTGAAGTAGCACAGCCAGGACGCGCCGGTGGCAAGGCCGGAGAGCACCAGAAAGGCCCACCCGGCGGGGGAGATGGCCGCCACGCCCGCCTGCGCCCCCGCAAGGAACACCACGGCCCAGGCCATGGCCAGCACCACCACGGTGCGCAGAGCGGTGGCCAGGGTGGAGTCGGTGTGCTTCACGCCGCACTTGGCCAGCACCGAGGACAGCCCGGCGCACAGCGCCGAGCCGAAGGCCCACAGGACCCACATGCCAAACGCCTCCTTTTTCAGCCTTTGCGGAAGGGCGCGGCCAGCCGGGCAAACCATCCGGCGGGCGCTTCAAAGCCCACCAGAATGGCCAGCACCATGGCGGCTGCAAGCTTTACTGTCTCAAAACCGGTGAGGCTTGCCCCGGCCAGGTCCCCCTCCACCAGAGCGTAGGCCGTCTGGTAGATGCCGAGGCCCGGCACCAGCGGAAAGATGCCGGAGATGAGGAAGATGGTCACCGGGCAGCGCTGCTGCACCGAGGAAAACCGGCTGATGAGCACCACCGCCAGGGTGGCGAAAAAGGTGGCCGTCAGGGTGCCCACCGGCCCCTTCAGGGCGATGAACACCAGCCACCCGGCGGCGCCGGTGAGGCCGCAGCGGGGATAGTAGCGGGCGGGCACATGGAAGATGAGGGAGAAGGCCATGGTGCCAAGGCCCGCGAAAAACACTTCGGAACAAAAACGCCACACGGTCATGCCAGCACACCTCCCAGCCGGGCCCAGAGGGTCATCACAAGCCCCACGCCGAAGGCCATGCACACCACCACCAGGAATACGTCCAGCATGCGCACCGCGCCGGAGATGTAGTCCTGGTCGGCGATGTCCCGGATGGCGTTGGTGAAGGCCACGCCCGGCAGCAGGGGCACCAGCGAGCCAACCGTCACCATGCTCAGCTGGCTGCCAAGGCCCAGGTTGGTAAGCAGAATGGCCACCGCGCACACCAGCGCACCGCCGCTGATGTTGGCGGCGATTTTGGAAAGCCGGCCCCGCACCGCCACCAGCAGGTAGAGGTAGAGCAAAAGGCCCGCAACAAAGGCGGCGGCGCCGTCCGCCAGAGTGCCGCCGAAGATGTAGCAGAAGGATCCCGCGCCCACGCCGCTGGCCAACACCTGCTGCCAGCGGGGTTTGCGGGGCATGTCCTGGATCTCCAGAAGGCGGGCGTGAGCTTCCTCGGGGGTGTGCAGCCCCCGGGCGATCTCCCGGCTGAGCTGATTCACCGCGTCCACCTTGTCCAGCCGGCTGCCGGTGAGGGGGATGTGCCGCACCTTGGCAAGGCAGTGCTGCCGGCCGTCGCTGGCGGTCATCATGATGCCGTTGCTCAGCACAAAAGGCTCGAATCCCTCGCAGCCGTAGGCCGCGGCGATGCGCTCCATCGTCTCGGTGACACGGAAAATCTCCGCCCCGCTGGACACAAGGATTTCTCCCGCCAGCGCCACCGTTTCAAACACCAGTTGGTTCTGCTCGGCCTCCATGGCCCGCCCTCCCTCTGAAGAGGATTTGCAAAGTCTGCATTTCTTCACTATAATAAAATAATCCGGGCCGGGATGCAAGAGGCGGCCCCACTCAAAAGCGGAAAGGCGGCGCGGTGCATGATCCGGTTCAACTATCCCTATTATCCCCTCCAGTGGTATAAAAACGGCAACCCCGTTTCGGGCAACGCGGGCCAGTTCAACTACAAGACCCTGCGCCAGGGCGACGAGCTGCGCGCTTGGTGGTGGCTGGGCCCCTGGTGCATGGAAAAGACCGAGCACGTGGAAACACAGACCTTCCCCTTCGGGCAGGAGGGCATCGACGCGGCCAGAGGCTGGCTGGAGGAGGCGTTCAACGCCATCCCCCGGGACACCATCGAGGCGAAAAGCGCCTTTCTGGACTCGGAGCCCTGGACGCCTCCGGCCCCGGAGGAGGAAAAGGACGAGGACGCCCCGCCCTTCTGAAAAACAAAAACGCCTGCGGCAAAAACTGCCGCAGGCATTTTTTATACGGTTTTGATGCTGCGCCACTTGCCCGCCTTCCAGCGGATGATGAACAGCACGGCGCGCAGGTTCTCGTCCAGGGCAAAGGCCATCCAGATGCCCACCAGGCCCCAGCCCAGATAAATGCCGAACAGCCAGGCGATGCCCACGCCCACGATCCACTGGCTGAGAATGCCCAGCGCCACCGGGAACTTCACGTCGCCCACCGCCTGCAGGTTGCGCACCAGCACGATGTTGAAGGCGCGGCCGATCTCCAGCACCACCTCCACCCACATGGTGCGGCAGCCCAGCGCGATGACCCGCTCGTCGGTGGTGAACAGGCTGAACAACGGCCTTGCAAAGATGGCCAGCAGCAGGGCGATGCCCACCGTCACCGGGGCGAAGAGGCGCAGCACCCGCCAGTTCTCCCGGTCGGCCCGGTCAAAGTCTCTGGCGCCGATGCAGTAGCCAATGATGATGCCCGCCGCCTGGCTCACCGCGTTCACCAGCATGTAGCACACCTGGGCGAACATGTTCATGTACATCCGGGCGGTCACCGCGTAGGTGCCGATGGTGTTCACGAACACCAGGCTGGTGCTCTGGGACAGATTGTAGGAAAGGCCCTCGCCCCCGGCGGGCAGGCCGATGCTCAACAGCCGGCGCAGCAGGTCGGTGGGGAAGGGGCGAAGCACCTTGGGGCTCAAGGTGGCGCCCTCCACGCTCTTGAAGAAGGCGAACAGCATCATCAGCATACCCGCCGTGCGGCACAGGCTGGTGCTCAGCGCCGCGCCCGCCGCGCCCATGCGGGGCAGCGGCCCGAGGCCGTAGATGAAGGCGGTGTTGCCCACGATGTTGATGAGGTTGATGACGCCGGTGGAGCACATGATGACCAGCATGTGGGCGTGGGCCCGCAGGAAAGCGCTGAAGGTGAGCATCAGCGCCTGGCAGGGCAGGCTCAGCGCCGCGATGAGCAGGTAGCTGCGGGCCTCCGGCACCGCCTCGGGCGGCACCTGCATCAGGGCGAACAGGCCGTCCGCCCCCAGCAGCAGCCCCAGGGTGATGACAAAACTCAGCACCAGGTTCAGCCCGGCGGCAAGGGTATAGATCTGGCGCACCTTGCCGAACTGACGCGCCCCCAGATACTGGCTCAGCAGGATGGTGGCCGCCAGGCTGATGACCGTGAAGGTCAGGATCAGCGTGTTCATGATCTGGTTGGCGTTGCCCACGGCTGCCACTGCCGTTTCGTTGTAGTGGCTGAGCATGATCTGGTCGATGTTGCCCACCAGCATCTGCAGCAACAGCTCGATGAAGACCGGCCAGGTCATTTTCAGCAGCGAAAACTGCATTTCGCCTGTGGCGGTGCGTTCCATATCCGTTCCTCCCTCCGGCCAAAAGCGGCCCGATTTGATCCAACGGCCATTATACACCCCGCCGCCCTGCCTTTGGTAGAGGGAAAAACGCCGATGTTTACAAAAAATAGGATATGGTTTTGTGCGATGTGCTCATAATAGGGGAGGGCAGCGACGGTTCGCGGATTTACTTTTGCGGTGTTTTGTGGTACGCTGTTTCTGTTATTGCACGAAAGGGGGAGAGCGCATGAGCGCGACGAAACGACGGCTGGCCGCTGCGGCCGCGGCCGTGGGGCTGCTGGTTCTGGCGGCGGCATTCCTGCTGCGTTTTTCCTATTCCACCAGCTTCAAGTGGCCGGAGTACTGTGGTTACGATTCGGCCATTTTCCAGACCATCGGCAAGTATTGGGCGCAAGGGTCTGTGCCTTACCGGGACCTGTTTGACCACAAGGGGCCGCTCATCTTCTTCATCGACATGATCGGCTATCTCATCTGGGGCCGGGCGGGCATCCTGGTGCCTCAGACCATCAGCCTCGCCGTGACCCTTTTCTTTTTCTGGAAGCTGGGCCGGGTGTATCTGCCGCCGCTGGGGGCAGCCGCCGCCGCGGGGGTGGCGCTGGTGTATCTGGCCCGCACCTTCGACGAGGGCAACATGACCGAGGAGTACGCCCTGCCCTTCATCGCCGCCAGCCTGTGGCTGGCCGTGCGCTGGTGCGAGAGCCTGCGGGAAACGCCCGACGCGCCCCATCCCTGGCGCAGCGCCGCAGTCTACGGCCTTTCCTTCGGGGCCATCCTGATGCTGCGGGTCACCAGTGCGGTGAGCATCTGCAGCTTCGTGCTGGTCATCACCCTGTACACCATCGGCAAACGCCAGTGGCGTGCGCTGGCGCAGAACGCCGCCGCTTTTCTGGGCGGATTCGCCGTCATCACCGCGCCGTTTTTTGCCTATTTTGCATACTACGGGGTGCTGGGCCGGCTGTTCTACGGCATGATCGGCTATAACCTGCTCTACGCCACCGAGTTCTCCCTGACCGAGTACTACGGCGGCGCGCCCTGGCTGTCCTCCACCTTCTGGCGGGTCATCTTCGACTTCGGCGCGCCCCTTCTGCTGCTGGCGGTGCTGGCGCTGGTGTGCATCCTGCACAAGCCCCGCCGCCTGCTGGGCTGGGCCTGTCTGCTGGCCGCGGTGCTGAATATGTACCTGTTGTTCACCAACCGGCCCTATATGCACTATTTCCAGATCGTGGCTCCGCTGTTGCCCCTGTGCCTGGGCCTTGCCTGGCGGCTGTGGGCCGAGAACCGGGCCGGCGGCAGGCTGGTGATGGGCCTGCCGGGGCTGGTGCTGGCCGGCGTCTATCTGGTGAGCCTGGGGGCGTGGCTGTCCTACTGGGAGGACGACGGCCTCATGACCCGCTACCCCTACGAGGTGCTGGACTACAACAACATCGCCCGCAGCATGTCGGCGGTCATCCCGGTGGAGGACCGGGATTCGGTGCTGGGCTGGGAAGTGGACGCCCAGTGGTACCTGGCCACCGACGTGCGGCCCTGCCAGCCCTACTTCGTCCACCAGGTGTGGCAGAGCGTGGCGGACCCGGACATGGCCGCCGAGCAGGCGCAGCTGCTCACCGAGGACCCGCCCCGCTGGATGGTGGTGGCGGACAGCGTCACCCCGACGCTGAGCGAGCTTTTGGAGCAGGAGTACACTGCCGTCAGCAGCCGGGCCGGCTTCTATATGTTCGCCGGCTACACCCTCTACCGGCACAACTGAAAAAAGAGAGCGGCCCGCCCCGTGTTTTCCACGGGACGGGCCGCTCTTTGTTCAAAACTGTCAGCGCAGCACCAGCTGGCCGTTCTCCACGTCCACCGTCAGGGTGTCGCCGGCATTGTGGCTGCCGCCGATGATCTGACGGGCGATGAGGGTCTCCACCTTGCTCTGGATGAACCGCTTCAGCGGCCGGGCGCCATAGATGGGGTCGTAGCCCGCGTCGATGATGAAGGCCTTGGCCGCGTCGGTCACCGCCAGGTTCAGCTGCTTTTCCGCCAGACGGCGGCGCAGGTCGGCCAGCTGCAGCTCCACGATGCCGCCGATCTCTTCCCGGGTCAGGGGCTTGTAGAAGACGATCTCGTCCAGCCGGTTCAAAAACTCCGGCCGGAACTGGGTCTTGAGCAGGCCCTCCACCTCGGTGCGGGCCTCGGCGCTGATGGAGCCGTCGGGGCCGATGCCGTCCAGGATGTACTGGCTGCCCAGATTGCTGGTGAGGATGATGATGGTGTTCTTGAAGTCCACCACACGGCCCTGGCTGTCGGTGATGCGGCCGTCGTCCAGCACCTGCAGCAGGATGTTGAACACGTCGGGATGGGCTTTTTCCACCTCGTCGAACAGCACCACGCTGTAGGGATGGCGGCGCACCGCCTCGGTCAGCTGGCCGCCCTCTTCATAACCCACGTATCCTGGAGGCGCGCCGATGAGCCGGCTGACGCTGAACTTCTCCATATACTCGGTCATGTCGATGCGGATCATGTTCTTCTCGTCGTCGAACAGGGCCTGGGCCAGCGCTTTGGCCAGCTCGGTCTTGCCCACGCCGGTGGGGCCCAGGAACAGGAAACTGCCGATGGGGCGGTTCGGGTCGGCAATGCCGGCCCGGCTGCGCAGGATGGCCTCGGTGACCTTCTGCACGGCCTCGTCCTGGCCGATGACGCGCTGGTGCAGGATGTTCTCCAGCCCCAGCAGCTTCTCACGCTCGCCCTCCACCAGCTTCTCCACGGGGATGCCGGTCCAGCGGGCCACGATGCGGGCGATCTCCTCATCGGTCACCCGGTCACGCAGCAGGGTGTCCTGCTTTTCGCCGGCGGTCTCGGCCTTTTTCTCCTGCTCCGCCAGCTGCTTTTTCAGCTCCGGCAGCTTGCCGTACTTCAGCTCGGCGGCCTTGTTCAGGTCGTACTCCCGCTCGGCCTTTTCGATGGCCGCGTTCGTTTTTTCGATTTCTTCCCGCAGGCTCTGCACGCTGCCGATGCTGGACTTCTCGTTGTCCCACTGGGCCTTCATGGCGCTGAACTGAGCGCGCATCTCGGCCAGTTCCTTCTGCAGCGCCGCCAGCCGCTGGGCGCTGAGGGTGTCGGTCTCCTTCTTCAGGGCGGCTTCCTCAATTTCGTGCTGCATGATCTTGCGGCGCAGATCGTCCAGCTCCGAGGGCATGGAGTCCATCTCGGTGCGGATCATGGCGCAGGCCTCGTCCACCAGGTCGATGGCTTTGTCCGGCAGGAACCGGTCGGTGATGTAGCGGTCGGAAAGGGTGGCCGCCGCGATGAGGGCGCTGTCCTGGATTTTCACGCCGTGGAACACCTCGTAGCGCTCCTTCAGGCCGCGCAGGATGGAGATGGTGTCCTCTACGGTGGGCTGGTCCACCTGCACCGGCTGGAACCGGCGCTCCAGCGCCGGGTCCTTCTCGATGTACTGGCGGTACTCGTCCAGAGTGGTGGCGCCGATGCAGTGCAGCTCGCCCCGGGCCAGCAGGGGTTTCAGCAGGTTGCTCGCGTCCATGGCGCCGTCGGTCTTGCCCGCGCCCACGATGGTGTGCAGCTCGTCGATGAACAGGATGATCTGCCCCTCGCTCTTCTTCACCTCGTTCAGAACGCTCTTCAGTCGCTCCTCAAACTCGCCCCGGTACTTGGCGCCCGCAACCAGCGCGCCCATGTCCAGGCTGAAGATGGTGCGGTCTTTCAGGTTCTCCGGCACGTCGCCCCGCACGATACGCTGGGCCAGGCCCTCGGCGATGGCGGTCTTGCCCACGCCGGCCTCACCGATGAGGCAGGGGTTGTTCTTGCGCTTGCGGCACAGGATGCGGATGACGTTCCGGATCTCGGTGTCACGGCCGATGACCGGGTCCAGCTTCTGCTGGCGGGCCAGCTCCACCAGATCCTGGCCGTACTTCTTCAGCGCGTCGTAGGTCTCTTCCGGGTGGTCGCTGGTCACCCGCTGGCTGCCGCGCACGGTGGCCAGCTGCTCCAGAAAGCGGTTCTTGTCAATGCCGAAGCTGTGCAGCACCTGCCGCACCGCCTCATTGGGCTGCTCGATCAGCGCCAGGAACAGATGCTCCACGCTGACGTACTCGTCCTTCATGGATTCGGCGGTGTGCTCGGCGGCGGTGAGCACCTTGTCGGTGGCCGGCGAGATGTAGATCTTGTCCGCCTCGCGGCCGGTGCCCGTCACGTGGGGCAGGGCGGCCACCTTCTGGGCGGCGGCCGCAGCGAAATTGCCGGGCTCCACGCCAAGCTTCACCAGAAGCTGCGGGATCAGCCCGTCCTGCTGGCTGGCAGTCGCGGCCAGAAGGTGCTCAGGCTCCAGCGCCTGGTTCTGGTACTCGATGGCCAGCTGCTGGGCGCTCTGCAGCGCTTCCAGCGTCTTTTGGGTATATTTATTGGGATTCATACAGTCCGTCCCCCTTTACAAAAGCAAACTTGCTTGGAGATATTCTTAGTTTTAGCACTCTCACGCCTCGACTGCTAATATTGTATTCCCGGCACTGCGGAATGTCAAGGGCTTTCACAAAAAATTTATAAACGCCGGCCGGCTTTCGTTGCCTCCGGGCGGCGGATGGGGTATAATCCCTTTATATTATTATATAATAAGGGGCGCGCAGCCCCGGGAGGTCCACTATGAAAGCACACATTGCCACGCTGCCCCCGCCCACGGCCCTTGCCTGGAACGTGACCGCGCCGGGGCTGGAAACCGTCTGCGCCGCCGCGGGGGTGCGCCTGCGCACCGTGGAGCCCGGGGAGCTGGGCCGGACGGTGGGCGAACTGTGCGGTTTGCCGGGCGCGCCGAAAGGCCGCGGAGAGGGCGCGGCGGAGGATGTGCCGGCGCTGGTGCTCTGGGGGCTGGACCGCAAGGCGCTGGACGGCTTTCTCGACCGGCTGTGCCAGGCGCAGGTGAGCATCCCGCTGAAGGCTGTGGTCACCGACACCAACCGCTCCTGGACGTTTGACAGCCTGCTGAAAGAGCTGGCGGCGGAGCGCAGGGAAGTGGAACAGCGGCAAAAATGAGAAAAGTTTTGCACGATTGGAACCATTCTGTCATCTTTTACCCACCAATTGACATTGACAAACATCTGACGCACAGGTATAATAGGGGTGCTGCCCAAAAGGGCATGGATGTATATGTTCGTTTTTGAGAGGAGTAAGACAACATGAAAAAAGTTTTGGCTTTGGTCATGGTCCTGGCTCTGGCTCTGAGCTTCACCGCTTGCGGCGGCTCTGGCAAGAAGGTCAAGACCGGTATCGCCATCGTTTCCAGCCTCAGCGGCACCAACGCTTCTGCCGATGAGACCGGTCTGGCTCAGGTCGACAGCACTGTCGCCGCCGTGACCGTGGACGAGAGCGGCAAGATCGTTTCCTGCAAGATCGACGTGGCTCAGAACAAGGTGCCCGTGAACGCTGACGGCAGCTTCGACACCTCCCTGACCTTCAAGTCCAAGCAGGAGCTGGGCACCGACTACGGCATGACCCCCGCCAGCCCCATCGGCAAGGAGTGGAACGAGCAGGCTGACGCCTTCGCTGCTTACGTTGTTGGCAAGACCGCTGCTGAGGTCGAGGCCATCGGCGTGACCGGCGAGCACAATGCTCCCGACGTGGCCGACCTGGCTGCTTCCTGCACCATGAACGTTGTTGACATCAAGGCCGCCATCGTTGAGGCTTGCAACAACGCTCAGGATCTGGGCGCTTCCGCCGACGACACCCTGGGCCTGGGCCTGTCCACCGGGATGAGCTCTTCCAAGCTGCCCACCGCTGACGAGGCCGGCCTGGTTCAGACCGACACCACCTACGCCGCTGTCACCTACGACAAGGACGGCAAGATCACCAGCACCCTGCTGAACTGCACCCAGGCCAAGTTCGACGTCACCACCGAGGGCGCCGTGACTCCCAAGAGCGAGACCATCGTTCCCAAGATGGAGCAGGGCGACGACTACGGCATGCGTGGCGCCAGCCCCATCGGCAAGGAGTGGAACGAGCAGGCCAACGCCTTCGCTGCTTACCTGACCGGCAAGACCGCTTCTGAGGTCAGCGCCATCGGCGTGACCGGCGAGCACAGCGCTCCCGACGTGGCCGACCTGGCTGCTTCCTGCACCATGAACGTGGTGGGCTTCATCGACGCGGTGGGCCGCGCCATGGCCTGATCGACGACCAACGTCTGAGATCGAGATAGAACCCCGGGGCTGGGCCGCAAGGCCCGGCCCCTTTTTTCCATTCGGCGGCGGAGCCGCTTTGCAAAAGGAGACGCCATGGGCAAACGTGTTGTGAGTTTTGTGCTGAGCCTCGCTGTGTGCGCCGGGCTGCTGAGCGGCTGCGGCGGCGGGGCGGCCTCTTCCTCCGCGCCTCAGGATCCGGAACTGGCCGGGTACGAGCGCTACACCGTGAGCTGGTTCGACGTGTTCGACACCGTGACCACCGTGATCGGCTATGCCGAGAGCGAGGAGGAGTGGAACCGCCAGATGGAGGCCCTCCACGCTGATCTGGTGGAGTACCATCAGCTGTATGATATCTACTATTCCTATTCCGGCGTGACCAACCTGCGGGACGTGAACGAGCGGGCGGGCCAGGAGCCGGTGACGGTGGACGCGCGCATCATGGGGCTTCTCACCGAAGCCAAGACCATGCACGAGACCACCGGCGGCAAGATGAACGTGGCCTTCGGCACCGTGCTCAAGATCTGGCACGACTACCGGGAAACGGCGATGGACGACCCTTCCAAGGCCGCGGTGCCCTCCATGGAGGAGCTGGAGGCTGCCGCCCGGCATTGCGACATGAACGACCTCATTCTGGACGAAGAGGCCTCCACCGTGTATTTTGCCGACCCGGAGATGCAGCTGGATGTGGGCAGCGTGGGCAAGGGCTATGCCGTGGAGATGGTGGCCCGGGCCGCCGAAGAGCGGGGACTCAAGAGCGCCCTCATCAGCGTGGGCGGCAACCTGCGCAGCATCGGCCACAAGCCGGACTACTCCCGTTGGACCGGCGGCATCCAGAACCCCTGGACTACTACCGCGGATATTGTGCCCTCCGAGAGCGGCGGTTATGTGGCGGTGGTGGAGGTGGAGGATATGTCGCTGGTCACCAGCGGCAACTACCAGCGCTACTACGAGCTGGACGGCGTGCGCTACCACCACCTCATCGACCCGGACACCCTCATGCCCGCCAACTACTATTCGGCGGTGAGCGTTCTCGCGCCGGACTCCGGCCTTGCCGACTGCCTGTCCACCGGCCTTTACTGCATGCCGCTGGAGGAAGGACAGGCCCTGGTGGAGAGCCTGGAGAACGTGGAGGCCATGTGGATGATGAACGAGGAGGACGAAGTCGTCTATTCCAGCGGCTTTGAGACCCATCTGAAGCAGATCTCCTGAATCCTTTTATGCATAAGAGAAGGCCCCCGGCCCGCGCGTTCAGCGCGGCCGGGGGCCTTTTGGTTTTGGATAAGCGCCGGGGCGGTTCACTCCACGGTGGAAAGCAGGATGCGGTCGCTTTCCATGGCGCGGCCGGCGTTTTTGCTGAAGGCGGCCAGCAGGTCCTCCACCGTCATCTTCGCCCGCTCCTCACCCTTCACGTCCAGCACGATGCGGCCGTCGTCCATCATCAGCGTGCGGTTGCCCAGCGCCAGCGCGCTGTGCATGTTGTGGGTGATCATCAGGCAGGTGAGCTTCCGCTCGGCCACGATGGAGGTGGTCAGCGCCAGCACCTTCTCGGCGGTGGCCGGGTCCAGGGCGGCGGTGTGTTCGTCCAGAAGCAGCAGCTTCGGGGTCACCAGCGTGGCCATCAAAAGGGTCAGCGCCTGCCGCTGGCCGCCGCTGAGCAGGCCCACCGGCTGCTTCATCCGGTCCTCAAGGCCCAGACCGAGCTGAGCCAGCCGCTCGCGGAAAAGCGCCCGTTCTCTGGCGGAGATGCGGGAAAAGCCCGAGCCGACCCGGGAGGCCCGCAGATAGGCCAGAGCCAGATTTTCCTCAATGGTCATGCGGGGAGCGGTGCCCCGCAGAGGATCCTGGAACAGACGGCCGATCTCGCGGCTGCGGCGGAAATCTTTTTCAAAGGTGATGTCCCGCCCGTCCAGCTCGATGCGGCCGGTGTCGGTGAAGAAGTTGCCGGCGATGGCATTGAACAGGGTGGATTTGCCCGCGCCGTTGGAACCAACGATGGCGGCAAAATCGCCTGCCTCCAGATGCAGGTCGATGCCCCGCAGCGCCTTTTTTTCATTCAGCGTGCCGGGGTTGAAGGTCTTGGTGATGTTGGTCAGAGTGAGCATTTCAGCGCGCCTCCTTTCCCTTGGCGGCCAGTTTGCGCCGGGTCAGTTTGACCCAGCCGGTAAGGGCGGGCCAGCTGATGGCCACCGCCACGATGGCGGCGCTGATGAGCTTGAGGTTGGAGGGGTTGGCGCTGGTGCGCAAAGCGAACACCATCAGCACACGGTAGACGATGGAACCGATGACCGCTGCGGCCACCCCGCGCCACACGCCGCCCCGGCGGGTGAACATCTCGCCGATGATGAGGCTGGCCAGGCCGATGACCACCACACCGGTGCCCAGGCTCATGCTGCTGGACATCTGGTACTGGGCCAGAACGCCGCCGGAGAGGGCGGTGCAGCCGTTGGCGATGCACAGGCCCACGGTGATGGTGAAGGCCGGGTCGATGGAGGAGGCGGAAACCATGTCACGGTTGTCGCCGGTGGCCCGGATGGACAGGCCGATCTGGGTCTTGAGGAAGAGGGCCATGGCCGCGGCGGCGGCCAGCGTGATGGCGGCGCAGACGATGAGCTTGCTCCAGTCGCTGCCCAGCAGGGCCGCCGCCCGGGTGAACACCGTGTCCGCCTTGAGCAGAGGCAGGTCCGCCCGGTTGCCCATGGTCCACAGGTTGATGGTGTAAAGGCCGGTCATGGTGATGATGCCCGCAAGAATGGCCTGCACCTTCATGCGGGTGTGGAGGAAGGCGGTGACGAAGCCCGCCCCGCAGCCGGCAAAGAAGGCCAGCACAAGGCCCAGCACCGGCTTGCCCGCGGCGGAAAAAACGGCGGATACGGCGCTGCCCAGCACAAAGGTGCCGTCGGTGGTGAGGTCGGCGATGTCCAGCACCCGGTAGGAAAGGTACAGCGCCAGCGCCACCAGCGCGTAGATGAAGCCCTGCTCCACCGCGCTCTCTAAAAGCATTGCGGTCATGAAAAACGCTCCTTACAAAACAAAGTCAGTGCCCCGGCGCGGGTGAGCCGCGCCGGGGGCGAAAAACGATTTACTCCACGGCGATGTAGCCTTCGCCGGTCAGGTCAAAGATCTCCGGGTCGATGCCGAGAGCCGCGGCGGTGGTGGTGTTCACGGTGGTGATGCCGTCGTTCAGCACCTGCACCGGGGTGGTGGCGGGGTCGGCCCCGTTCAGCACGTCCGCTGCCATCTGGGCGGTCAGCTCGCCGAGTTTCGTGTAGTTCACGCCGGTGGTGGCAAGGCCGCCGTCCCGCACCAGACTGTCCGCGGCGGTGTACACCGGCACGCCCGCCTCAATGGCGGTGGAGGCCAGCACGGCCATGCCGTCGGCCACGGTGTTGTCGATGGGCACAAAGATGGCCTCGGCGCCCTGGGCCAGCAGGTTCTGCACCGCCAGCTGCACTTCGCCGGCGTTGGTCACGGTGCTCTCCACCGCGGCGATGCCCGTTTCCTCCAGCACCGGCTTCATGTTGCCGATGGTGGTCACGCTGTTGGGCTCGCCCAGATTGTAGATGAGGCCCAGAGTCTTGAGGTCGGGGTCGGCGGCCAGGGCCAAATCCAGGATCTTATTGGTGTCGATGTAGTCGCTGGTGCCGGTCATGTTCTGGCCGGGGGCGTCCATGCTGTCCGCCAGCTGAGCGCCCACCGGGTCGGTCACGGCGCTGTAGACCAGGGGAATGTCGGTGCCCTGCACCGCGGCGGCCGCGGCAGTGGCAGCGGGGGTGGCGATGGGGATGATGAGGTCCACGCCCTCGGAGACGAACAGCTTGCAGATGTCATTCAGGGTGGCGGTGTCCGCCTGGCCGTTCTGCACCTCAAACTCGATGGCCGGGCCGCCGGCGGCGACGCTGGCTTCGGAAAGGGCGGTCAGCTCGCTCTGGATGGCGGTGCAAATTTCGTCCAGACTGGAGTGGCTGGTGTACTGCACGATGCCCACCTTAAAGCTCTCGCCGTCGGCGCTGCCGGAGGCGGAAGCCGGGGTGGAAGCGGGGGCGGAGCCGCAGGCAGCCAGCGACAGGGCCAGAGCGGCGGCGGTGAAAGCGGCAAACAGACGATTCTTTTTCATGGTATGTACCTCATTTCTTTTGTGGTCAAAGGGTGGATGGCGGTCAGCTGAAAGGACGCCATCGGCGCCATCGTGTGGAGAAACGGTTGCGGGGTTTGAGTTTTGCCATGTCCGGCGCCTCCCTTCGAAAAAGAAATAAAAAAAGACCTGTCCTTGCATTGCTACAAGGACAGGTCTTTGAAAAAACCTGCGGTGCCACCTTGTTTGCCCGGCCATAAAAGGCGGGCCACTCGTGAGGGCGCCAACACGCCCTGCGCCCTGTAACGGGAGCCTCCCGGCGCAGCTACTGAGGGGGATGCCCCGTTCACCTTGCTCTCGGCGGTCCATTTGTCTGCCCCGCTTTCCGCCCGTTTCCAGCCTCCGGGCTCTCTGTAGGCGCGCTGTGCAGTTTTATCTCCGCCTCATTGATTTATTGACATTAAACCACAGCCGGCGTCATTTGTCAAGCATAAAATTTTTACCAGTTTAAAGCGGGAAAGTGAAGGGCCGTTACCGCGCGGCCAGATAGGCCGCCGGGCCGCTTTCGTAAAGATCGCCGCCCATGGGGTCCAGCACCACGGTGAGAGGCATGTCCTCCACCACCAGCCGCCGCACCGCCTCGCAGCCCAGATCCGGCCAGGCGATTACCTCCAGCTCCTTCACGCAGGCGGCCATCAGCGCGCCCGCGCCGCCCAGCGCCGCCAGGTACACGCCGCCCTCTTGTTTCAGGGCCTCTTTCACGGCCTTGTCCCGGGCGCCTTTGCCGATCATCACCCGCTGGCCCAGCCGTATGAGCCGGGGGGAGTAGGGGTCCATCCGGCCGCTGGTGGTGGGGCCCGCCGAGCCGATGACCCGGCCGGGCTGTTCCGGCGTGGGGCCCACGTAGTAGACCGCACTGCCCTCCAGGGGGAAGGGGAGAGCCTCGCCCTTGTCCAAACACTCCATCATTCGTTTGTGGGCCGCGTCCCGGGCGGTGTAAACGACGCCCGAGAGCAGCACCGTGTCTCCCGCCCGCAGGGCAGCCAGCGCCTCGCGGGTGCAGGGAGTGGTCAGTCTGTGTTCCATCTTTGCACCCCTCTCACAGTTCCGCGCTGGCCCGCCGTGTGGCGTGGCAGCTCACGTTCACCGCCACCGGCAGCCCTGCCACGTGGGTGGGGGCCGTCTCGATGGCAAGGCCCAGGGCGGTGGTCTTGCCGCCGAAGCCCTGGGGCCCGATGCCCAGTTCGTTCACCGCCGCCAGCAGCTTTTTCTCCAAAGCGGCGTAGTATTCGTCCGGGTTGGGTTTGTCCAGCGGGCGCAGCAGCGCCTGCTTTGCCAGCAGGGCCACCCCGTCAAAGCTGCCGCCGATGCCAACGCCCAGCACCATGGGCGGGCAGGGGTTCGGGCCCGCCAGCCGCACCGTTTCCAGCACGAAGCGCTCCACCCCTTCCACCCCGTCGGCGGGGCGCAGCATGGCAAGGCGGCTCATGTTTTCGCTGCCGAAGCCCTTGGGGGCCACCGTCAGCCGCAGCTTGTCGCCGGGCACAAGGCGCAGGTGCAGCGCGGCGGGGGTATTGTCGCCGGTGTTGACCCGGCGCAGCGGGTCGCCCACGATGCTCTTGCGCAGGTACCCGTCTCCGTAGCCCCGGCGCACACCCTCGTTCACCGCGGCCTCAAAATCGCCGTCGATGTGCACCTCCTGGCCCACTTCCGCAAAGACCACGGCCATGCCGGTGTCCTGGCAGATGGGCAGGGCGCAGGCGTTTGCCATTTCCAGATTTTGTTCCAGAAGGCCCAGGGTGTGCTTTGCCAGCGGCCAGGGCTCGGCGGCCCGGGCGGCGGCAAGGGCCGCCGCTACATCCGCAGGCAGATGGGCGTTGGCCTCGATGCACAGGGCGGCCACCGCTTCGGTGACGGCTGCGGCTTTGATCTCTCTCACAGCCGGGCCACCCCGCTTTCCCGGGCGGCGGCGGCCACCGCGTCAGCCACCGCACCGGCCACCCGCTCGTCAAAGGCGCCGGGGATGATGTAGTCCTCGTTCAGCTCGTCGACGCCGATGAGGCCGGCGATGGCCTTCGCCGCCGCCACCTTCATCGCGTCGTTGATGCACTTCGCCCGCACCGACAGCGCGCCCTTGAACACGCCGGGGAAGGCCAGCACGTTGTTGATCTGGTTGGCAAAGTCGCTGCGGCCGGTGCCCATCACCCGCACGCCGGCGGCCTTGGCCTCGTCGGGCAGAATTTCCGGGGTGGGGTTGGCCATGGCGAACACCACCGCGTCCTTGGCCATGCTCGCGGCCATTTCCTGTTTCAGCGCCCCGGGCACCGACACACCGATGAACACGTCCGCGTCCTTCACCGCCTCCGCAAGGCCGCCGGTGAGATGGCGGGGGTTGGTCACGGTGGCAAGCGAGGCCTTGTGGTCGGCCAGGCCCGCCGGCCGGCCCTCCACCAGGATGCCGTGCTCGTCCACGGCGGTCACGTCGGTGGCGCCCGCAGCCAGCAGCATCTTGATGATGGCGGTACCCGCCGCGCCGGGGCCGTTCAGCACGATGCGCACGCTTTCCAGCTGTTTGCCCACCAGCTTCAGGGCGTTCAACAGCGCCGCCGTCACCACGATGGCGGTGCCGTGCTGGTCGTCGTGGAACACGGGGATGTCCAGCTTTTCCTGCAGAATGCGTTCAATTTCAAAGCACTCGGGGCTGCGGATGTCCTCCAGATTCACGCCGCCAAAACCGGGGGCGATGAGCTCCACCGCCCGCACCACCTCGGCGGGGTCCTTCGTGTCCAGGCAGATGGGGAAGGCGTCCACCCCGGCGAAGGCCTTGAACAGCAGCGCCTTGCCCTCCATCACCGGCAGGCCCGCCTTGGGGCCGATGTCCCCCAGGCCCAGCACCGCCGTGCCGTTGGTCACCACCGCCACCAGATTGCCCTTGCCGGTGTAGTCATAGACTGCGTCCGGGTCCTGGGCGATGCGCCGGCAGGGCTCCGCCACGCCGGGAGTGTAGGCCAGGGAAAGGTCGTCCCGGGTTTTCACCGGCACCTTGCCCACCACTTCCAGTTTGCCTTTGTGCGCGGCGTGCAGCGCCAGCGATTCCTTGTTGTAATCCATGTTGTGCCCCTCTTTCCCGTTTTTTTCAATTATAGCGCATTCCCCGGCCCGAGCCAAACAAAAACAGGTATAACCCGGAATGAAATTTACAAAAGGTATAAAAATAGATACAAATTTGTGAATTTATGGCGGCAGCCCTCGACGGTTTGACAAGGCGTGATATAATAAAAACCGATACTGCGCGGTGCTTCGGGCCGCGAAATTACAGGAGGGAATACCACCTTGAAAAGCAAGATGATCCGCCTGGGCGCTGCTGCCCTGGCGCTTACCATGACCGCCGCGCTGGCGGGCTGCGGCACGGCCGGCAGCAACTCCGCCTCCGGCTCTTCTTCCACTTCCGGCTCTTCCGCCTCTCAGGACGTGCCCGAGATGGTGGAGATCGACTACAGCAAGTACATTGACGAGAACGGCTTCTGGAAGGACATCCACGCGCTGGACTACGTCACCCTGCCCGAGTACAAGGGCGTGGAGATCCCCTCTGAGGAGATCGAGCCCACCGAGGAGGAGCTGCAGAGCAACCGCGAGAGCCTGCTGAGTCAGTGGGCCTACTACGATGAGATCACCGACCGCGCGGTGGAGGACGGCGACACCGTGAACATCGACTATGTGGGCAGCGTGGACGGCGTGGAGTTCACCGGCGGCAACACCAATGGCGCCGGCACCACCGTGACCATCGGCGTGACCAGCTACATCGACGATTTCCTGGAGCAGCTCATCGGCCACAAGCCCGGCGAGACCTTTGACGTGAACGTGACCTTCCCCGAGGACTACAACGACTCCACCGACGCCGACGGCAACACCATCGTGCTGGCGGGCAAGGACGCCGTGTTCACCACCACCATCAACTACATCCAGGGCGACACGCTGAACTACCCTGAGATGGACGACGCCTTCGTGGCGGAGAACCTGCAGGCCACCTACGGCTGGACCACCGCCGCCGAGGCGGAGGAGGGCATCGCCGAGGCCATCCGCAACACCAAGAAGTACAACTATATGCTGGACTACCTGTCTGAGAACAGCGAGATCACCGAGGTGCCCGCCTCTATCTCTGAGAACATGCGGGAGGCCCAGCTGGCGGCCATCAACAACCAGGCGGCCAGCTACGGCCTGTCTGTGGATATGCTGATGATGCTGTCCGGCTACGGCAGCGAGGCCGACTACCTGGCCATGCTGGACGAGCAGCTGCCCGAGGCGGCCAAGTTCAGCCTGATCCGTCAGGCCATCGCCGAGCAGGAGGGCATGACCGTGGAGGAAGCCGAGCTGAAAGAGATGCTGGGCGACAACTACGACAGCTATGTGGAGACCTACGGCCTGAACTACATCAAGCAGGACGTGATGATCGGCAAAGTGGACCAGCTGCTGCTGGACGAGAACTGAGCATCAACAAAAAAGAGCGCCGGGCGGCAACGCCCGGCGCTCTTTTTCTGTGTGGTTGTCAGTGCAGCGGTTCGGCCTCCCAGCTGCGGATGGCGCCGCTGTAGCCGTCGATCTCAAACTCGTACTCCATGCCGCCGTAGACGATCTTGCCCTCGTACTCCACGCGACCGTCGTCCCGGTCGGTCTCAAACTCCCGGATGTCCGAAGCAGCGGCGCCGGGCACCTGAGCCAGCGCCAGAGCCTTGGCGTCCTCGGCGCTGATGGTGCCGGAGGCGGCGGGCGGGGCGTAGCTTTCGGCGTCGTAGTCGTAGCTCACCACGTCGCCGGTGGCCGCGTCGATCTCGTAGTCGTATTCTTTATAGTCGGCGGTGTAGAACTCCACGTCGTAGACAAGGCGGCCGTCGTCCCGGTCCAGCTCGGCCTTCACAAAGGTCACGTCGGCGGCGGCAAGGCCCGCGTGGGCCAGCGCCTTGGCCTTGGCGTCCTCAGCGGTGAGGGAGGCGGCGGAAGCGGCGCCGGACTGGTTGCCGGAGGCAGCGGGCGGAGCGTAGTGCTCCACGTCGTAGTCAAAGTTCACCACATCGCCGGTGGCCGCGTCGATCTCGTAATCGTATTCCTTGTTGTCAGCGGTGTAGAACTCCACGTCGTAAACAAGGCGGCCGTCGTCCCGGTCCAGTTCGGCTTTGATGAAGGTCACGTCGGCGGCGGCAAGGCCCGCGTGGGCCAGCGCCTTGGCCTTGGCGTCCTCGGCGGTGATGGAGGCGCCGGAAGCGGAGGAAGCGCTCTGGCTCAGGGGCGCGGTCTCGGACTGGATGACCACGCCGGAAAGCGCGTCCACCTGGCTTTCGTAGCGGCTGTCGCCGGAGGTGAAGGAAACGACGTAGTATTCCACGCCGTCCCGGCGGGTAAGTTCGATTCCGGTGAAGGTCACCGCGTCGGCGGAAAGCCCCGCTCCGGAAAGGGCGGCGGCCCGGGCGGCTTCGTCGCCGATGTAGGCCAGCTGGCCGGCGTTGGCGCAGGCGGTGAAAAGGGCGATGGTGAGAGCGGCAAGGGCCGCAGCGATCAATTTTTTCATCAGGGGATTCTCCTTCCTGTTTTGTTCTGATGCCAGTATAGGCCCCCAACATGAAACGAACATGAAATTTGAGAGGAATTCTCAAAAATTTTTTCAAAGAAAACGGGGGCGGCTCAAAAGCCGCCCCGTTGAATGTTTCAGACCGCCGCGCCCTGCTGTTCCAGCAGCGCGAAGATGGCCTGGTCCGCGCTCCAGAAAAAGGCCTCCTCGCCCACCAGCTCGGTGATACCTGCCCGGTCGAAGTAAACGCGCACCTCCGGCGCAACGCCGCAGAAGGCCACGCCGCAGCCCCGCTCTTTGAGCTTTGCGCACAGTTCCATCATCGCCTGCGCGCCGGACACGTCCATGGTGGGCATGCCCCGCAGCGAGAAGATGACCTGGTCGTAGGCCGGCATCTGTTCCATCAGACGATTGAACTCGTCCACCGCGCCGAAGAACAGCGAGCCGGTCACATAGGCCACGCCTGCGTTGGGCATCGCAGCCGCCGGCTCGCCGGGCAGCCGGGAGGCGTCGATGTGGGAAAAGCTCACGTTGATGTGGCTGGCCTTGGCGATGTAGAGAATGGCCGAATAGACGATGCCCACCAGAATGGCCACCGTCAGGTCCGCCACAACGGTGGCGACCATGGTGATGAAGAACTGGCTGATGCCGGACTTGAAGCGGTGGCCCAGCAGGTAGCGGATGCCCTCCCAGTCGTTCATGCGCCAGGCGGTGACCATCAGCACGCCGGCCAGCGCCGCCAGGGGCAGCCGGGCCATCACCCCGCCTAAGAGGAACATGGAGGCCAGCAGGAACACCGCATGGAACACGCTGGTCAGACGGGTCTGCTGGCCGCTCTTCACCGCCACGCTGGTGCGGGCGATGGCGGCGGTGGCGGGCACGCCGCCCAAGAGAGGCAGCACCATGTTGCCCGCGCCCTGGGCGATGAGTTCCTGATCCGCGTTGAACTTTTCGCCCTTCATCCGGCTGGCGGAAGCGCCGCAGAGCAGGCTCTCGATCATGGCCAGGGCGGCGATGGTCACGATGGGGGAGACAAGGCCGCTGAGCATGGAGAGGTCAAGTTTCATCAGGTCCAGCCGGTCCTCCAGCAGCAGGGTGCGGGGGATGTCGCCCACCAGCGCCAGCTCATCAAAGCCGGCGACGGTGGCCACCACGGTGGCCAGCACGATGCCCACCAGCGAGCCGGGCACCCGTGCGCCCCACTTTTTGGGCCACAGCACCATCACCGCCACCACCAGCGCGCCGATGAGCACCGACTGCCACTGGGGCCGGAAACCCAGCCGGGCGTAGGAGGCCAGCTTTTCCAGATTGGAAGCCCCTTCGGACACAGTGCCGAAGAAGTTGTCCACCTGGCCCAGGGCGATGACCAGCGCGATGCCGGAGGTGAAGCCCATGATGACCGGCATGGGGATGAAGCTGATGAGCTTGCCCAGCCGCAGCACGCCGGCGGCCAGCAGCAGTGCGCCGGCGGCAAAGCAGGCCAGGAACACGCCCTGCAGGCCGTAGCGGGCCACGATGCCCACCAGCACGGCGCTCATGGCGCCGGTGGGGCCGGACACCTGGTAGGATGCGCCGCCCAGCAGGGCGATGACCACGCCGGCCACGATGGCGGTGACAAGGCCGGAGGCGGCGGAGGCCCCGCTGGACACGCCGAAGGCCAGCGCCAGCGGCAGCGCCACGGCGCACACCGTGAGGCCGGCCATCACGTCGCCGCCCAGGCGGGCGGCGTTGTAGCCCTTGAACTCAGCCCGAAGGCTGCTCCAAAACTGTTTCATGTTTGCTCCCTCATTTTCTCAAAGCGATGGCTGCGCCGGGCCAAAAACCGCAAGCGGCCCGGGCGCAGCCCTTCCAGTGTACCACCGGGGTAGCCGCTTGGCAAGGCGGAAAAACAAAAAAAGACGGGAAACCGCCGGTTTCCCGTCCTGTAATGTGATTTTACGCCAGCGGCAGGTGGAGGGTGAAGGCGCTGGGCGCGCCCTCGGCGCTCTCCAGCGTCATGCGCCCGCCGTGAAGCTGGGCGATGCGCTGCACCAGCGAGAGGCCCAGCCCCACGCCCTGCTGCTCGTCGCCCCGGGCGGCGTCCACCTGGTAGAACCGCCGCCAGATTTTCTCCTGCTGGTCGGCGGGGATGCCCGGGCCCTCGTCGGCCACGGTGAGCAGCCCTTCGCCGTTTTCGGCGCGCACCTCCACCGTCACCGTGCCGCCGGGCAGACCGTATTTGAAAGCGTTGTCCGCAAGGTTCGCGATCAGCCGCCCCAGCAGCGCCTCGTCCCCCTTCACCGTCACCCCCTCGGCCAGCGCAAGGCGCAGCCGGGCGGGGTCGCAGCCCTGCTCTTCCAGCGTCTTGCGGGCCAGCTGACCCAGGTCCAGCGGCACGGCGCGCAGGGGCTCGGTGCCCTGGTCCAGCCGGGTGAGGGCCAGCAGCTGGCCGATGAGGGCCGTCATCTTGTCCGCCTGGCGGCGGATCATGCCCAGCGTCTCCCGGCGTTCCTCGTCGGTCTCGTCAAAGGCCTCGGCGTACTCGCAGGCGCTCTTGATGACCGCCACCGGGGTGCGCAGTTCGTGGGACGCGTCGGCGGTGAAGCGGCGCTCCGCCTCAAAGCTGCGCTGCAGCCGTTCGAGAAGGGCGTCGAAGTTTTCCGCCAGTTTGGTCAGCTCCCGCCCGCCGGGCACCGGCCCGATGCGCACCGAGAGGTCTTTGCCCTCGCCGATGGAGGCCGCCGCGGCGTTCACCGTGTCCAGCCCCCGCAGCGAGCGGCGCAGGATGAAATAGCAGCCCAGCGCCCCCGCCAGCACAAAGAGGGGCAGGGCCACCGCCGCGGCCAGCAGCAGGTTGCGGGCGGCGGCCGCCGTGTCCGGCACCTCCATCAGCCCCCGCAGCCACACGCCGTCCTCCCAGCCGTGGGCTACCCACAGGTCCAGCAGATACCAGTCCCCGCCGGCGGCCTCCACCGTGCGCACCGTGCCGTTCTCAAAGGAGACGGCGCCGGAAAAGCCCACCGGCAGCTGCCCCGCCAACAGGGCTTCGGCCTTGCTGTAGACAAGACACGTCACGCCCCCGCGGGAGAAGGCAAAACCCTCGGCGGTGGCGAGTTTGCCGTCGTCCCCAAGGCTTACAAAGGCGGCGTTGGCCCGCACCGTGTCCGCCAGCTGCTGGCGGGCGGTGCGCTGCACCACCGAATTGCTCATGCTGAAGGCAAAGAGCAGCATCAGCGAAAAAAGCGCCACCACCAGCAGGGTGATGAGCAGGGCGATGCGCGTTTTGATGGAAGAAGGCTTCACAGCGCGCCTCCTTCCTTGGGCGGGCGCAGCACCCAGCCGGAGCCCCGCACCGTGTGCAGCAGGCGCTGCTCGTCGGGCACGTCCGCGTCAATCTTCTTACGCAGGCGGCTCATGTAGCCGTCGATGTTGTTGGAGCTGCCCGCCTTTTCGTAGTTCCAGATGCGGTCCTCCAGCTGTTCCCGGCTGAGCACCGCGCCGGGGTTGCGCATCAGGTGTTCCAGAATGGTGTATTCCTTGGGCAGCAGGGGGATATCCCGCCCGGCCCGGGATGCGGTGCGGCCCCGGGTGTCCAGCACAAGATCGCCCACCGTCAGCGTGTCGGTTCGGCTGCCCGCGTGCTTGCGGGTCATGGCCCGGATGCGGGCCAGCAGCTCTTCAAAGGCGAAGGGCTTCACCAGATAGTCGTCCGCCCCGAGATCCAGCCCCTCCACCCGGTCGGCGATGGAGTCCCGGGCGGTGAGGAACAGCACCGGCAGGTCGCTGCCCTCGGCCCGCAGCTTTGCCAGGAGCTGGTGGCCGTCCAGTTTGGGCATCATCACGTCCAGCACCATGGCGTCGTATTCCGCCCCGGCCAGATAGTCCAGCGCCTCTTCGCCGTCATAGCAGCCGTCCACGCTGTAGCCCGCCTTGGTGAGGGCTTTGACGATGAGCCGGTTCATGTCCCGGGTGTCCTCCACCACGAGGATGCGCATGAGACCACTCCTTTCCTTTATAAAAAAGCGCGCCGGGCAGGCCGGTGAGGGCCCCCGGCGCGCGCGTCAGGTCACAGGGTGTCCAGCTCGCCCAGGTCGTAGGGGGTGTTCTGGTACACATAATAGTTCAGCCAGTTGGTGTAGAGCAGGAAGGCGTGGGCCCGCCAGCGGTAGACCGGCTCTTTGGATGGGTCGTCGCCGGGGTAGTAGTGCTTGGGCGGGGCGATGGGCAGGCCTTTGGCCACGTCCCGGCGGTACTCCGCGTCCAGCGTCAGCCGCTCATACTCCGGATGTCCGGTGACGAAAATTTGCCGGCCGCTGTCGGTGCTCATCAGGTAGATGCCCGCCTCGTCGCTCTCCGCCAGCACCCGCAGGGCCTCGCAGGCTTTCACCTGCTCCTCGTCCACGCCGGTGTGGCGGGAGTGGGGCGCCCAGAACTCCTCGTCGAAGCCACGCACCAACGGATTCGAGGGCCGGGTGACCCGGTGGGGGAAGATGCCGAACAACTTTTCGGGCAGAGGGCGCTTCTCGATGCCGAAGTGGTGGTAGAGCGCCGCCTGGGCCCCCCAGCAGACATGGAGGGTGGAGTAGACATTGGTGCGGGTGAAGTCCATGATCTCGCACAGCTCCTGCCAGTAGTCCACTTCCTCAAAGGGCATCTGCTCCACCGGCGCGCCGGTGATGATCATGCCATCGAACCGCTCATTGCGAATTTCGTCAAAGGTCTTGTAAAAGGCCTCCATGTGGCCGCCGGGCACATGGCTGGCGGCGTGGCTGGCGGTGTGCAGCAGGGTCAGCTGCACCTGCAGCGGGCTGTTGGCCAACAGGCGCGCCAGCTGGGTCTCGGTGGCGATTTTGGTGGGCATCAGGTTCAGCGCCACGATGCGCAGCGGCCGGATGTGCTGGGTGCGGGCCCGGCGCTCGTGCATGACAAAGACGTTCTCGCTGCCCAGCACCCCGTAGGCGGGCAGTGTTTTGGGAATGATGAGGGGCACGCTGCCGCTCTCCTTTCAAATGGGAATGGTCAGGCCTGCTCCAGCGCCTGGGCGATGTCGGCGATGAGGTCGCGGCTGTCCTCGAGACCGCAGCTGAAGCGGACAAGATCGGGGCTCACGCCGGCGGCTGCCAGCTCCTCGTCGTTCATCTGGCGGTGGGTGGCGCTGGCGGGATGCAAGCAGCAGGTGCGGGCGTCGGCCACATGGGTCTCGATGGCCGCCAGCTTCAGATGCTTCATGAAGGTCTCGGCGGCCTTGCGCCCGCCCTTCACGCCGAAGCTCACCACGCCGCAGCCGCCGTTGGGCAGATACTTCTGCGCCAGAGCGTAGTGCTTGTCGTCGGGCAGGCCGGAGTAGCTCACCCAGGCCACCTTCGGGTGGTCATGGAGGAATTCCGCCACGGCCTGGGCGTTCTCGCAGTGGCGCTTCATGCGCACGTGCAGGCTCTCAAGGCCCAGGTTCAAAAGGTAGGCGCTCTGGGGGCTCTGCACGCTGCCAAAGTCACGCATCAGCTGAGCGGTGGCCTTGGTGATGTAGGCGCCGGCAAGGCCGAAACGCTCGGTGTACACCACGCCGTGGTAGCTCTCGTCGGGGGTGCACAGACCGGGGAACTTGTCGGGGTACTTGGTCCAGTCGAAGCGGCCGCTGTCCACGATGGCGCCGCCCACCGCCGAGCCGTGGCCGTCCATGTACTTGGTGGTGGAGTGGGTCACGATGTCCGCGCCCCACTCGAAGGGCCGGCAGTTCACCGGGGTGGCGAAGGTGTTGTCGATGATGAGGGGCACGCCGTGGGCGTGGGCGGCCTTGGCGAACTTTTCAATGTCCAGCACGGTGAGGGCGGGGTTGGCGATGGTCTCGCCGAACACGGCCTTGGTGTTGGGGCGGAAGGCGGCGTTCAGCTCTTCCTCGGTGCAGTCCGGGTCCACGAAGGTGAACTCGATGCCCATCCGCTTCATGGTCACGGCAAAGAGGTTGTAGGTGCCGCCGTAGATGGTGCTGCTGCTCACCACGTGGTCGCCGCAGCCGGCGATGTTGAACACGGAATAGAAGCTGGCGGCCTGGCCGGAGCTGGTGAGCATGGCGGCGGTGCCGCCCTCCAGCGCGCAGATCTTGGCGGCCACCGTGTCGCAGGTGGGGTTCTGCAGCCGGCTGTAGAAGTAGCCGCTGGCCTCCAGGTCGAACAGTTTGCCCATGTCCTCGCTGGTGGCGTATTTAAAGGTGGTGCTCTGAATGATGGGCACCTGGCGGGGCTCGCCGTTGCCCGGCGTGTAGCCGCCCTGTACGCAGATGCTGTTGAGATGCAGATCCATTTTAAAACCCTCCCCATATAGGTTCCGCCCGGCGGGCGGAAAAAAACACGTTACTTTATTATTTTAGCCTATCTGTGCCGGCGTTGCAAGGCGATTCAGTCCAGCGTCTTGCCCATCAGGCTCACCAGCGGGCGCAGCTTGTCCATCAAAGCGGAGAACTGCGCCGGCGTCAGGCTCTGGGCCCCGTCGCACAGAGCGTGGGCGGGGTCGTTGTGCACTTCCACCATCAGACCGTCCGCCCCGGCGGCCACCGCGGCGGCCGCCAGCGGCTCCACCATCCAGGCGATGCCCGCCGCGTGGCTGGGGTCGATGACCACCGGCAGGTGGGTCATCTTTTTCAGCATGGGCACGGCGCTGATGTCCAGCGTGTTGCGCATGCTGGTCTCAAAGGTACGGATGCCCCGCTCGCACAGAATGACCTGGTCGTTGCCCTCGGCCATGATGTACTCGGCGCTCATCACCAGCTCCTCCAGCGTGGCGGAAAGTCCCCGTTTGAGCAGCACCGGCCGCCCGCTGCGGCCCACGGCCTTGAGCAGCTCGAAGTTCTGCATGTTCCGCGCGCCGATCTGGATGAGGTCCACGTCGGCGAAGAGGGGCAGATGCTCGTTGTTCATGATCTCGGTCACGATGGGCATGCCGGTCTTTGCCCGGGCGTGGCGCAGCAGCTCCAGCCCTTCCGCCCGCATGCCCTGGAAGGAGTAGGGAGAGGTGCGGGGCTTGAAGGCGCCGCCCCGCAGAAGTTTGGCCCCCGCCGCCTGCACCGAGGCGGCCACCGTCTCGATCTGGCTTTCGCTCTCCACGCTGCAGGGCCCGGCGATGACCGCGAAGTGCCCGCCGCCCACCTTCACACCGCTCACGTCCACCACCGTGTCCTCCGGGTGGAACTTGCGGTTGGCCTTTTTGTAGGGCTCGCTCACCCGGCGCACGTCCTCCACCACCGGGCTGGCCCGCAGCCAGCTCTCGGCGATGGATTTGGTGTCGCCCACAAGGCCCAGAATGTGGGTCTCCGCGCCCTGGCTCTCGTGGATGGAAAGCCCCCGGCCCTCCAGCTCTTTGCAAAGGTCCTTTACCGCCGCCTGGTCGGCGTTCTGCTTCAGAATGATGATCATTTGGAAAAACCCCCTTGTTTGTCAAAACAAAAAACCGGGAAGCCTGCTGCCGCAGACTTCCCGGTGGTTTTGTGCGTTGGAACGCGCCCCTCGGCGCCCTTACACTCCCGGCTGACCGCAGCAAACAAGACCTTTCCCCATCATGAAGGAAAAGCCGTAATAATACATGCCGGCGGTGAACAGAGTGGTCATGGCGCACCTCGCGCGTTCGAAAGATTTGTGCAAAGCATAGCACGCCCCGCACGCTTTGTCAAGAAAAAGCGCCCCCCCTTGCATCCCGTGCTACAATAAAAGAAAAAAGCGCCCGGCTCAATGGCCGCGGCGGCAAAAAGGGGAAAGAAACAATGGCGCAGCCCAAGACCAACGCCATGCGCATGCTGGACAAGGCGAAGGTGAATTATACGTTCCACGAGTACGACCATTCCGACGGGGCCATCGACGGCGTGGCCGTGGCGGCAAAGCTGGGGCAGGACCCGGCGCGGGTGTTCAAAACACTGGTGACCCAGGGGGCCAGCCGGGCCTTTTATGTGTTCGTCATCCCGGTGGCGGAAGAACTGGACCTGAAAGCCGCCGCCCGGGCGGTGGGGGAGAAGAGCGTGGCCATGCTCCATGTGGCCGACCTGCTCAAGACCACCGGCTATATCCGGGGCGGGTGCAGCCCGGTGGGCATGAAAAAGGCCTTCGTTACCACCGTGGACGCCTCCGCCGAGGACAAGGAGACCATCATGGTCAGCGCCGGGCGCATCGGGGCCCAGGTGGAGCTCGCCCCCGCCGATCTGCTGGCCGTCACCGGCGCAAAATACGCCGCCATCACCGCCGGGAAAGTATGACTACCAAGCGATTTGATTGGTAATCGTGCCAAAAAAGCGCGGGGAAAACAATGCGCCCGAAGCAAATGTTCTGAAAATGTTTTCGGGGGTGCGAAACTGGTTGCATTTTGCCGCCGCACCCTTTAAACTGAAAGGGTAGAAAGCACGCCCGCGCGCCGCACTTTTGCGGCGGTGGGCAAGATTTTTTTGCAGGAGGTGCGCGGCATGGGACGTTGTTTCTTCGGGCGGCCCGGTTCCCGTGGCGGGGCGAAGTGCCGCATCCGCAAGCAGCGGGGAAAGAGCACCCCTATCACAAAGTAAACCAAAGGCCGTGGTGTAAGTGCGCACCACGCCTTTTCTTTTTTTAAAACAGGGAGGTCGAACAAAGGTGACACAGACGAAAAAAGTGGCCGTTTTGATGGGCAGCGACAGTGACTGGCCGGTGGTGAAAGCCGCCTGCGCCGAGCTGAAACGGCTGGACATCCCCTTCGAGGCCCACATCCTCAGCGCCCACCGCACCCCCGCCGAGGCGGCGGAATTCTCTAAAACTGCCCGGGACAAGGGCTTTGGCGTCATCCTGTGCGCGGCGGGTATGGCCGCCCATCTGGCCGGCGCCGTTGCCGCCAACACCACCCTGCCGGTGGTGGGCATTCCCATGAAGGGCGGCGCTGTGGACGGGCTGGACGCCCTGCTTGCCACCGTGCAGATGCCCAGCGGCATCCCCGTGGCCACCGTGGCGCTGAACGGCGCGAAGAACGCCGCCGTGCTGGCCGTCCAGATCCTGGCCGTCACCGACGAGCGCCTGGCCGCCCTGCTGGCCGCCGACCGCGCCGCCATGGCCGCCCAGATCGCCAAAAAGGAAGAAGCCCTGCAGGCCCAGCTTGCCGAGCTGTGATAAAAACCCATCACGAACTTTTACAATAAAAAGGAGAGTATAACGATGAAAAAGATGGAGCAGCTGTACGAAGGCAAAGCCAAGAAAGTGTTCGCCACCGACGACGCGAACCTGGTCATCGTGGATTATAAGGACGACGCCACCGCCGGCGACGGCGCCAAGAAGGGCACCATCCGGGGCAAGGGTGTTGTGAACAACCGCCTGTCCAACAACCTGATGAAGATGCTGGAGGAAAAGGGCGTTCCCACCCACTTCGTGGAGGAGCTCAGCGACCGTGAGACCCTGGTGAAGAAGGTTGAGATCGTGCCTCTGGAGGTCATCGTGCGCAACGTGGCCGCCGGCAGCTTCACCAAGCGCCTGGGCGTGCCAGAGGGCACCGTTCTCCAGTGCCCCACCCTGGAGTTCAGCTACAAGAACGACGATCTGCACGATCCCCTCATCAACCACTACCATGCCCTGGCTCTGGGCCTTGCCACCCAGGCCGAGATCGACACCATCAGCGAGTACGCCTTCAAGGTGAACAGCATCCTCAGCGAGTACCTGCTGGGCTTTGGCATCCGCCTCATCGACTTCAAGCTGGAGTTCGGCCGCCTTGCCGACGGCACCATCGTGCTGGCCGACGAGATCAGCCCCGACACCTGCCGCTTCTGGGACGCCACCACCGGCGCGCACCTGGACAAGGACCTGTTCCGCCGCGACCTGGGCGGTGAGGAAGAGGCGTATCAGGAGGTCATGGCCCGTCTTCTGGGCTGAGCTGCCCATCCGTCCGGCACGACTTAAGGCAAAGAAAGGGAAACTATGGAACAATTTGACGCAAAACTGCACGAGGAGTGCGGCGTGTTCGGCATCTACCGCCGGGACGAGAGTCAGGATGTGGTGGCCGCCACCTACTACGGCCTGTACGCCTTGCAGCACCGCGGCCAGGAGAGCTGCGGCATGGCGGTGAACGACGGCGGCGTGATCTACAAGCGCCGTGAACTGGGCCTTGTGAACGAGGTGTTCACCAAGGACGTGCTGGAGACCATGCCCCGGGGCCAGATGTGCATCGGCCACTGCCGCTATGCCACCACCGGCACCCCCCTGCGGTCCAACGCCCAGCCCTTCGTCATCCGCCATGTGAAGGGCCCCATGGCCCTGGCTCACAACGGCAACCTGACCAACTCCTACGAGCTGCGGCGGGCCATCGAGCTGGAGGGCGGCATCTTCCACTCCACCAGCGACACCGAGGTCATCGCCTATACCATCACCCGCCAGCGCCTTTCCAGCGGCAGCATCGAGGAAGCGGTGGAAAAGACCATGCCCATGCTGAAAGGCGCCTACAGCCTGGTCATCATGAGCCCCCGCAAGCTCATCGCCGCCCGCGATCCCAATGGCTTTAGGCCCCTGTGCATCGGCAAGCTGCACGGCAGCGACGTCATCGCCAGCGAGAGCTGTGCCATTGCCGCCGCCGGCGGCGAGTTCGTGCGGGACGTGGAGCCCGGCGAGATCATCGTCTTTGACGAGAACGGCATGCGCTCCATCCGCACCCACTGCGGCAAGCCCAGCAGCCTGTGCGTCTTTGAGTTCGTCTACATCGCCCGGCCCGACTCGGTGGTGGACGGCGCTTCCGTCCACCGTGCCCGCCGCCGCGCCGGCGCCATGCTGGCGCTGGAGCACCCCATCCAGGCGGATGTGGTCATCGGCGTGCCCGACTCCGGCCTGGACGCGGCTCTCGGCTATTCCCAGCAGAGCGGCATCCCCTACGGCATCGGATTTTTGAAGAACAAATACATCGGCCGCACCTTCATCCAGCCCGACCAGAAGCTGCGTGAGAACACCGTGCGCATCAAGCTGAACCCCATCGCCGACACGGTGCGGGGCAAGCGGGTGGTCCTGGTGGACGACTCCATCGTCCGCGGCACCACCAGCCGCCAGATCGTGCAGCTGCTGCGGGAGGCCGGCGCCACCCAGGTGCACTTCCTCTCCAGCGCGCCGGAGTTCCTCTATCCCTGCTACTTCGGCGTGGATGTGGACAGCCGCGAGAACCTCATCGCCGCCAACCACACCCTGGAGGAGATGCGGGAAATTCTGGGCGTGGACAGCCTGGGCTTCCTCAGCGTGGAGGGCGTGAAGAACATCGCCGAGGGCTGCAAGGTGGGCCTGTGCACCGGCTGCTTCACCGGCAAGTACCCCGCCGATACCCCCGCTGTGACCGAAAAGAGCAAATTTGAAAGCAAGATCCCCGAAGTGACTGAATGAACGCAAAGGAGCGCGCCATGGAAAAGAGTTATTCCGCCAGCTACGCCGCCGCCGGAGTGGACATCACCGCCGGCTACAAGGCGGTGGAACTGATGAAACAGCACGTTGCCCGCACCATGACCTCCGGCTGCATCGGCGGTCTGGGCGGCTTCGGCGGCCTGTTTGAGCTGGACTGCACCGATATGCCCCACCCCGTGCTGGTCTCTGGCACCGACGGCGTGGGCACCAAGCTGAAAATCGCCTTTTTGATGGACAAGCACGACACCGTGGGCATCGACTGCGTGGCCATGTGCGTCAACGACGTCATCTGCGCCGGCGCCAAGCCTCTGATTTTTCTGGACTACATCGCCTGCGGCAAAAACGTGCCGGAAAAAATTGCCCAGCTGGTGGCCGGCGTGGCCGAGGGCTGTGTGCAGGCCGGCTGCGCCCTGGTGGGCGGCGAGACTGCCGAGATGCCCGGTTTCTACCCCGAGGACGAATACGACCTGGCGGGCTTCACCGTGGGCGCTGTGGACAAGGGCAAACTTTTGGACAACAGCACCATGCAGGAGGGCGACGTCATCATCGCCCTGCCTTCCTCCGGCGTTCACTCCAACGGCTTCTCGCTGGTGCGCCGGGTCTTTGACCTGGAAAACCACCCCGAGGTGCTGAAAGAGTATCACGCCGACCTGGGCTGCACCCTGGGCGAGGCCCTGCTGGCCCCCACCAAGATTTACGTCAAGCCCGTGCTGGCGGTGATGGAGGAAGTCACCGTCAAGGGCGTGAGCCACATCACCGGCGGCGGCTTCTATGAGAACATCCCCCGCTGCCTCAAAAAAGGCTGCGCCGCCCGCATCGCCAAGAGCGACGTGCGCACCCCCGCCCTCTTCAAGCACATCCAGACCGCCGGCAATATCCCCGAGCGGGACATGTTCAACACCTTCAACATGGGCGTTGGCATGATCCTGGTGGTGGCCAAAGAGGACGCCGGCCGTGCCGTTGAGATCCTCGAAAAGAACGGCGAGGCCGCCTGGGTCCTGGGCGAAATCGTCGCCGGCGACGGGGTGGAGTTATGCTGAAGGTAGCGGTGCTGATAAGTGGCGGAGGCACCAACCTCCAGGCCCTGCTGGACAGCGAGGCCCGGGGCGAAAACCCCCACGGCAAAATCAGCCTGGTGGTGGCTTCGAAGCCCGGCGTCTACGCCCTCGAACGGGCCAAGAACGCCGGCGTGCCCGGCGTGGTGGTCCGCCGCAAGGACTACGCCACCGCCGAGGAATTCGACGCGGCCCTGCTGGGCACTTTGAAAGAAAACGGCATCGACGTGGTGGTGCTGGCGGGCTTCCTCTCCATTCTGGGGCCGAGCGTCATCGCCGCCTATCCCGAGCGCATTTTGAATGTGCACCCCAGCCTCATCCCCAGCTTCTGCGGCGAGGGGATGTACGGCCTCAAGGTGCACGAAGCGGCCCTGGCCAAAGGGGTCAAGGTCACCGGCGCCACCGTTCACTTTGTCAACGAAGTGTGCGACGGCGGGCGCATCATCGCCCAGAAGGCGGTGGAGGTGGCCGAGGGCGACACCCCCGAGACTTTGCAGCGGCGGGTGATGGAGCAGGCCGAATGGCTGCTGCTGCCCGCGGCGCTGGCCAAGGTGTGCGCTGATTACGACAAAGGCTGAACCCGCGCCCCGGCGCGCGAGAACACAAAGGGAGAATGAGGAAATGGAACTGCTGAACCTGTACGAACAGCTGAAGACCAACGCCTACCCCGGCCGGGGCATCGTTCTGGGCCTTGCCCCCAGCGGCAAAAAGGCGCTCATCGCCTACTTCATCATGGGCCGCAGCGCCAACAGCCGCAACCGGGTGTTCGACCCGGTGGAGGCCATCGGCGGCATCCGCACCCTGGCGGCCGACCCGGCAAAGCTCCAGGACCCCAGCCTCATCATCTATAACCCGGTGCGCACGGTGGGGGAGAATACCCACATCGTGACCAACGGCGACCAGACCGACACGGTGTATGACTTCATGGCCAGGGGCGAGAGCTTCGAGGCGGCCCTGCGCACCCGCACCTTCGAGCCGGACGGCCCCAACTGGACCCCCCGCATCAGCGGCGTGGTGGAGCTGGCCGAAGGCGCCTGCAGCTACAAGCTGTCCATTTTGAAGAGCGCCGACGGCAACGGCGAAAGCTGCCGGCGGTACTTCTTCGAGTATCCCCAGCCGGTGGCCGGCGAAGGCCACTTCCTCCACACCTACAAGTGCGACGGCAGCCCCATCCCCAGCTTTGAGGGCGAGCCGGAGCGGGTGGCCCTGCCGGAAGAGGCGGAGGAGCTGGCGGCAAAGATGTGGGAGTCTTTGAACGAGGACAACAAGGTCAGCCTGTTCGTGCGGGCCATCGACCTTGCCACCGGTGAGACGGAAGATGTCATCATCAACAAGTACGACGCAGTCTGCGAAGAATAAGGGGGAACGAAGGATGAAGGAACTGGAACTGAAATACGGCTGCAACCCCAACCAGAAACCCGCCCGCATCTACATGGAAGAGGGCGAGCTGCCGGTCACCGTTCTCAACGGCAAGCCCGGCTACATCAACTTTCTGGACGCGCTGAACTCCTGGCAGCTGGTGAAGGAGCTGAAAGAGGCCACCGGCCTGCCCGCCGCCGCCTCCTTTAAGCACGTCTCCCCGGCGGGTGCGGCTCTGGGCCTGCCTCTGGATGACACCCTCAAAAAAATGTACTTCTGCGAGGGGCTGGAGCTTTCCCCCCTGGCCTGCGCCTACGCCCGGGCCCGCGGCGCCGACCGCATGAGCAGCTTCGGCGACTGGATCGCCCTCTCCGACGAGTGTGACGAGTCCACCGCCAAGGTCATCCAGCACGAGGTGTCCGACGGCATCATCGCCCCCGGCTACACCCCCGCCGCGCTGGAGATTCTGAAATCCAAGCGCAAGGGCAATTACAACATCGTGCAAATTGACGCTTCCTATGTGCCCGCCGCCATCGAGCACAAGCAGGTGTTCGGCATCACCTTCGAGCAGGGCCGCAACGACCTGCGCATCGGCGAGGACATGCTGGAAAATCTCGTCACCGAGAACAAGACCCTCACGCCCGAGCAGAAGCGGGATTTGGTTCTCTGCCTCATCACCCTCAAGTACACCCAGTCCAACTCCGTGTGCTATGCTCAGGGCGGGCAGGTCATCGGCGTGGGCGCGGGCCAGCAGAGCCGCATCCACTGCACCCGTCTGGCGGGCAACAAGGCGGATATCTGGCAGCTGCGCCACCATCCCAAGGTGCTGGCTCTGCCCTTTAGGGATGATGTCTCCCGCCCCAACCGGGACAACGCCATCGACGTTTACATCTCCGACGAGTATGAGGACGTCATCGGCGAGGACGTGTGGGCCGAGACCTTCACCGAGCGGCCCGAGCCCTTCACCGCCGCCGAGAAGAAGGAATGGCTGGCGCAGGTGAGCGGCGTGTGCCTGGGCAGCGACGCCTTCTTCCCCTTCGGCGACAACATCGAGCGGGCCCGCCGCAGCGGCGTTGTGGCCATCGTGGAGCCCGGCGGCTCCATCCGTGACCAGCAGGTCATCGACACCTGCAACAAATACGGCATCGCCATGGCCTTCTGCGGCCTGCGGCTGTTCCATCACTAAAAGGCAACACCGCACAATTCACGGCGGAGCGCCTCAGGCGGCGTATCGCGCCAAAATTTTCCGTGGGATTTTCCCAAAATGCTCGTCAAGCCACCAAGGCTTGCCTGCGCTTTTGGGTTCATCCCGCAAAAAATTTTCCGGCGCGCTCCACCACCTGAAATTATGTGGTATCGCCTTTACAGATTATAAACGTCCGGCTTGTAGCGGTCCAGATTGTTTTTCA